>JANLSF010000203.1:0-5075 GCA_031362285.1 Gemmatimonadota bacterium
GTCTCGCCGGGAAACCCCACGATCACGTCGGTCGTGAAGGCGAGCCCCGGGATCGCCGCGCGCAGCTTGTCCACGCACGCCAGGTACTCCTCCCGCGAGTAGCGCCGCAGCATGCGCTTGAGCACGCGGGTGGACCCGCTCTGCATGGGCAGGTGCACGTGCTCGCACACCGCGTCGACCTCGGCCATCGCCGCGATCACGCGGTCGGAGAAGTCATTGGGATGCGGACTGGTGAAGCGCACGCGCCGGATGCCGTCCACCGCGCCCACCGCCCGCAGCAGGTCGGCGAAGTCGTGGCCGGCCACCCGGTACGAGTTGACCGTCTGGCCGAGCAGGATGACCTCGGTGGTTCCCTGCTCGGCGACGGCCCGCACCTCGCGCACGACGTCGTCGAGCCCGCGACTGCGCTCCGGTCCGCGGGTGGTGGGGACGATGCAGTAGGTGCACCGGTAGTCGCAGCCACGTTGCACCGGAATCCACGCCTTCACGCGGTCGGCGCGGATGGGGAGCACGTTGGCGTAGTGTTCCTCGAGATCGAAGTCGGTGAGCGTCGCCTTCTGCCCGTTCCGCGCGCCGTCCAGCAGGTCGGGGAGGGAGCGATATCCGTCGGGGCCGATCACGACCGAGACGTGGCGGGCCTGGTCGAGCACGCGACTGCCCAGCCGCTGCGCCATGCAGCCGGTGACCCCCATGATCGACCCCGGCTTCATGTGTCGCTTGAGCTCGCCGAGGCGCCCGATCACGCGCGTCTCCGCATGCTCCCGGATCGCGCAGGTGTTCACGAGGATCACGTCGGCGCCCTCGGGGCCCGCGGCCGCGTCATAACCAGCCGCCGAGAGCGTCCCGAGCATCAGCTCGGAGTCGCTCACGTTCATCTGGCACCCGTAGGTCTCGATGTAGACCGTACGTCGCGAAGGGTCGGTCATGGGAGCGGGCGGGGTGAACGGGCGCGCGGGGGGGAACAGGCGAAAGTAACACGGGCGCGAGTCCCCGCGCCGCCTGGCGGCGATCCGATCAGCCTGACGGGGCTCCGACCGGGAGGAACAGGTGGAAGGTGCTCCCCGCGTCTTCGGCGCTCTGCACCCAGATCCGCCCCCCATGCGCCTCGGCCACGAGCTTGCAGAACGACAGCCCGAGGCCCGAACTGCGGGCCACCGCGGCACCCGCGACTTTCACCCGCTCGAACTTCCGGAAGATCAACTCGTGATAGGCGGGCGCGATGCCGGGCCCGTCGTCCGTCACGGAGATGCGCACGCCGTTCTGGTCGGCTCGGGCCGCGATCGTCACTGAAACGGCCCGCCGGGCATGCACGACGGCGTTCTGCAGCAGGTTGTTGAGCACGCGCCGCAGCAGTCCGTGGTCCGCGTGGAGCACCGGCAGCCCGCCCGGCACGTCGAGGGCCACGCTCCCACCTTCCTGCCGAAGGCGAAGCTCCCATTCGGCGAGCAGGTTCGGCAGGAACGTGGCCACGTCGAGTGGCGCGCGTTCCAGCTGCACGTGCGCCTCCTCGAGTCGCGCGAGCTCGAGCAGGTCCTCGATCAGCGTCAGCAGGTCGCCGGCGCGCAACTGCGCGTCGCCGAGCGCCTCGCCTTGCGTCGCCGACACCGGCCCGAAGTCGCCGTCGCCCAGCATCTCCAGCGTCGCCTGCACGGCCGCGAGCGGCGTCTTCAGGTCGTGCACGATCATCTTCATGAGGTCGTCGCGGACCTTCTCGAGCTCGCGCAGCTTGCGGTAGCTCCCCTCCAGCTCCTCGGTCGCCGAGCGCAGCGCCAGCAGGGCGCGAATGCGGGCCCCGAGCACCATCCGGTTGTGCGGCTTGGTGAGGAAGTCGTCACCGCCCGCCTCGATCGCCTTGACCCGATCGGTCGAGTCGTTGAGCGCCGTCACGAAGACGACGGGAATGCGGGCCGTGCGGGGGTCGCGCTTGAGCCGGCGGCACACCTCGAAGCCCGTGCTCCGGTCCTCGCACCCGAGGTCGCCGGCGGGCATGGCGACATCCAGGATGGCGAGGGCCGGGCGATGCGCCGCCGCCGCCGCGAGCGCCGACGGGCCATCCACGGCGCCAATCGTCCGGTAGCCCAGGGTGCCGAGCTGGTCCTGCAGCAACTCCACGTTTGCCGGGACGTCGTCGGCCACGAGGACGAGGGGCGCGTCGGGGGAGGCCGCGGCGCGCACCGTCACCTCAAGGGAGAATCGAGAGCCCGAGGGACACGGTCCATGCCGTTTCACTCAGCCCGCTGCTCGCGGAGCGCCCCGATCGTTGCAGCGCGAGGTCGACGATCGTGCGCCCCTGGGCGAGGAAGAACGACATGCCGGCCGCGACGCTCGCTTCATGCACGCCCAGTGCACCGATGCCGAACGGCAGCGTCCGCGAATTGAGCCCGGCGCGCACGACGGTGGGCACACCGAAGGTGAGCGGGCCCTGCGACTCGATGCCAAGCGCACCATCCCAGGCATCCTGCGTGGCGCGCGGGTCGGACAGCATGCCGCGCATGGCCGACCAGCCGTTCCAGGTGAGCGATCCGGTCAGCTGCGCGCCCTTGGCCACGTCCGTGCGCAGCGCCAGCCCGATGCGCGACGGCACGCGCCCACTGGCCACCGACACCGAATCGGCGAGCGATGCCGTCAGGCTCCCGCCGATGCGCACCGACGCCGCCAGCGAGAGCCGCTCCACGGGGGTCCACTCGGCGCCGAACGACACCGCCTTGCCCCAGTAGCGCAGGTCCGACGAGAGGTTCGCCGAGACGTACTGCGACGAGTCGCGGAAGGAACGCGAGGTCGTGTTCTGGTTGTTGCCCACGATGGCGTGAAGCCCCAGGCCCGCCCGAATCCGCTCGGTGAACTTCCACGCGAAGGCGAGGCGCACGTCGGACATGCCGCCGCGGCTCGACTGCACCTGTCGGTAGGTCACCGTGTCGCCCCCGATGTTCTGCACCGCGGAGTCGGCGATGGCCCACGTCCGGTCGAACAGGCTCGACGCCGACACCGCCACCATGCCGCGCGACTCGTCGCCCACCGAGATCATCGCGCTGAAGAGCGGAAAGCGGAACACCGAGGTGGACGTCGAGGCACCCGGCACGTTGGTGGTGCGGAACTCCGGGTCGAACTGCAGGATGATGGCCGAGCGCGCCAACTGGAGCATCGCCGCGGGATTGAGGGGCGAGGCGGCGTCGAACTCGGCCATTGCGCCGGCCGCGCCACGGGAGCGCGTGCTGGCCTCGCCGTTATGGTACCCGTACCCCTGCGAGCCGAGCGTGCCCTGCGACTGGGCGCCGCGCACCGCCACGAGGGCGGCGACGGCGACCACGGTCATTCGCCGGATCATGGCGTCACTCGCTTCGGGGCGGGCACGTACAGGATGCGGATGCTCGGCCGGAGTCCGGTCGGCGCCGACGACGAGAAGAAGCGGACGCCCGCGCCGGTGAACCCTTCGTCCCCCACGCGCAGCGCGATGATCCGCCGCAGCAGGGCCGCGTTGATGCGCCACTCGCGCAGCACGGCGGTCAACTCGATCTTGCGACGACCACTGTCGCGCGGCACGAGACCGAGCGAGTCGGTCCAAGCGCCCGTGGAGTAGCGCAACCGGATGGCACCGAAGAGCGGCTGCGCGAACTGGATGGCGCGCACCTGGTCGGTGACGTTCGCGGTGGACGCCGCGACCAGCGGATAGATCGCCACGGAGTCGGTGTCGCGGAACGGATGGTCAGGCACCTGCGTCAGCGTGAGCGTGGCACGGACCACCTCCGACGAGTCCACGATGCCTGCGGGCAGCGTGAAGGTGATCACGGGGCGACGTGCGGGCATGCCCCCGACGACCATGGTGTTGGGGGCCACGGGCGGCGCGCCGACGACGATCTCGGTCCAGTCGGCGAAGGACGCCTGCGCGGTGCTGTACAGCAGCGGCGTGAGGGCGCGCGGCAGCAGCGCCACCGTGGTCGCGCCGGAATCCGGGGCCGCCTTGTAGATCAGGCGCGGCGGGCTCTGCGACTCGCTGGCCAGGAGCCGGATCACGGCGGGCTGGCCCGGCGCCACGACCTGCAGGCCGACCCTCAGGCGCCCCGGACCGGCGATGATCGCCCGCATCTTGGCGGAATCGATCGGGATGCTGATCGTGTCGAGAAACTCGGGGGTGGTGAAGGTCCGGCTCCCGATCAGGCGTCCGGGCACCATCATCCCGACCAGCACGGACGTGAGCGAGTCGACGATGGTCGTGTCGACGCTGTAGGCGTTGATCGTGAAGCTGGCGGGCACCTTCGAGTGCGCGGTGTCGACGTTGAAGAACAGCCGGGCGCTGTCCGGGTTCGTGATGCCGACGACCGCCGAGTCGACCGTGAAGCCCGGCGGCAGGTAGACCGTCTGCAGGGAGTCGAACCGCAGGAAGGCGCGCGTGTCGAGCGTTCCGCTCACGTTCGCGACCACCAGCTGGGCCTCGATGCCGAAGATCGGGAAGCCGGTGAGCGTGGTGTCCGCGATCCCCACCTCGAACGTCGTGTCCTTGACGACGACCGTCTGGTCGGGGCAGAGGGCGGGACAGGCCTGCGTCCCGACCTCCCGCTCTTCACACGCAGCCGAGAAGGCGAGCAGCAGGACCGGGAGGGTGGACAGCGCGCGAGCGGAGGCGCGACGAAAGAAGGGCGGCATTCAGGATTGCGAAGGAAGCGACGACGGCGTGAACGGCGACGGCAGGAGCTCGGTGAGCAGCCAGCGAGCTTCCCGGCCGGACGTGGTACGACTGACAACCGTCATGTCAGGCGAGAATTCGGCCAGCGCCTGGCGACACATGCCGCAGGGTGGCGTTGGCTCGATGGCGTCGGTCACGATGACCACCGCCGTGAACTGACGCTGGCCCCGCTGCACCGCCGCCGCCAGCGCCCCGCGCTCGGCACAGGTGCCGACCGGGTACGAGGCATTCTCGACATTACACCCCGCGACCACGGAGAGGTCCTCGCACAGCAGCGCGGCCCCCACCTTGAACCCGGAGTACGGAGCGTAGGCCCGCGACATGGCGGTACGGGCCTCGGCGCGCACCCGATCGAGGGGATCGGTCAAGACGGGCGCTCCAGCGAAGACAGGAA
>JANLSF010000205.1:0-2060 GCA_031362285.1 Gemmatimonadota bacterium
CGGCGATCCCTTCCTGCACGATGAGGCGCGAGCCGGCACAGCAGACCTGCCCCTGGTTGAACCAGATCGCGTCCACGACCCCCTCGACCACGGCGTCGAGGTCGGCGTCCTCATACACGATGAAGGGCGACTTGCCGCCGAGTTCGAGCGACAGCTTCTTCCCCGAGCCGGCGGTCGCCTTGCGGATGGCGCGCCCCACCTCGGTGGAGCCGGTGAAGGCGATCTTGTCCACGTCGGGGTGGGCGACGATCGCCTTCCCCGTGTCGCCGTCGCCCGTCATGATGTTCAGCACGCCAGCCGGAAGCCCGGCCAGCCGCGCAATCTCGGCGAAGCAGAGCGCCGAGATGGGGGTGAACTCCGCCGGCTTGAGCACCACCGTGTTTCCGGCGGCCAGCGCGGGCGCCACCTTCCACGCCAGCATGAGCAGCGGGAAGTTCCAGGGAATCACCTGGCCCACCACCCCCACGGCCTCGTAGCCGGCAAACTCGGTGGACAGGAGCTGCGCCCACCCGGCATGATGGTAGAAGTGGCGCGCCACGAGCGGGATGTCGAGGTCGCGCGTCTCGCGAATGGACTTGCCGTTGTCGAGCGACTCGAGCACGGCGAGCAGGCGCGCATGCTTCTGCACCTCGCGCGCCAGTGCGTACAGGTGCCGCGCGCGCACATGACCGTCGAGCGCCTTCCAGGCGGGGAAGGCGGCGCGCGCCGCGGCCACCGCGGCGTCCACGTCGGCATTCGTTCCCTGCGTGCACCGCGCGAGCACCGCGCCGGTGGACGGGTCGTGCACGTCGAACAGGGTGCCGGGCTCCGTCCACGCGCCGCTGATGAAGTGCCCGAAGTTCGAGTGATGCTGCGCGAGCCAGGCGCGCGCCTCGGCATCGCTCTCGGGGGCGGGCCCATAGGCCATGGTCTCGAAGATTTCGGCGACAGTCGCGGTGGCCATCGAGGTCAGGGCATGGGTTGGCGATGCGCGGCGGCGTACCGCCCCGTCACGAACATCTCGAGCTGGCGCTCGATGTCGGTGAGCAGGGTGGAGGCGCCGAAGCGGAAGAGGTCGGGGCGAAGCCAGCGATCGCCCAGTTCCTCCTTCATGAGCATCAGGTACTCGAGGGCGTTCTTGGCGCTGCGGATGCCGCCGGCCGGCTTGAACCCGATGGCGTAGCCCGTGCGCTCGTGGTACTCGCGGATCATGCGGGCCATCACGAGGGCGAACGGCAGCGTGGCGTTCGTGCCCTCCTTGCCGGTGCTGGTCTTGATGAAGTCGGCGCCCGCCTGCATCGACACCACGCTGGCGCGCGCCACGTTGGTGAGCGTGGCCAGCTCCCCCGTGCCGAGGATCACCTTGAGGTGCGCGTCGCCACAGGCGGCGCGGAACGCCTTCACCTCGTCGTAGAGCGCGGCCCAGTTCTGCGTGAGCACATGGCCCCGCGTGATGACGATGTCGATCTCCTTCGCGCCGGCCTGGACCGAGGCGTGGATCTCCTCGATGCGCTGCGGCAGCGGCGAGAGTCCGGCGGGGAAGCCGGTGCTCACGGCGGCCACGGGGATGCCACTCCCCTTGAGCGCATCCACGGCGGTGGCCACCAGTTGGTGGTACACGCACACCGCCCCCACCGTGACGTTGAGCCGCGACACGCCGAGCGCGTCCACGAGGTCGGTGCGGAGCGGGTGGCGCGCCTTGGCGCACAGGCGGCGCACGTTCCCGGCCGTGTCGTCGCCGGAGAGCGTGGTGAGGTCGATGCAGCTCACGGCGCGGAGGAGCCACGCGGCCTGCCACTGCTTCTTGACCGTGCGCCGCGTGCCGATCGTGGCGGCGCGGCGCTCGGCGGCCGAACGGTTGACGCGCACCGTGAGCACCGCGTCGAGGTCGAGCGCCATGCCGGGGTTCCGCGCGACATGCCCCACGGGCGGGGCGGGCCGTGGCGTCGAGAGGACGAGGCGCGGGCGGTTCATGAGAAAGACAATAGCAGAATCACCCGGCGGGGGCGAGAGCATGCCCAAGCCGAGCGTCGTCGGCGCATTCGATCCGTCGAAGCCGAGCGCGAAGACCTAGGGAAGCC
>JANLSF010000606.1:0-2318 GCA_031362285.1 Gemmatimonadota bacterium
TCTCGCCCAAGGGCGCCGACCCGAAGACGCAGCCCGCGAACCACTCGCCGCTCTTCTTTGCCGACGAGGCCGCACTCCCCACCGGCGTGCGGTCGATGGCCAACCTCGCGATCGACTACCTCAAGAGCGGCGGCCTGTCGGCGCCGGTGCCCTGACGCCGGACCGCTACGGCGCGCTCATCCACCCGGTGAGTACGCGTCGCGCCGCGGCGAAGTGCGCCAGCAGGCGCGGATGCGGCGCGTCGGCGTACGCGGTCTCGAGCGCCTGATCGGCCACGTCGAGCGCCCGCAGCAGGTCGCGCGCGGCGGCCACCTTGGCGCCCGGCTCGGTGCTCCCCACGCGGTCAATCCAGACCGGCGCCGTATGCGCGAAGGCATACGAGTCCATCGCGGGCCAGGCGCGCGTGGCCGGACCAGTGACGCGCGCGGCCACCCAGCCGCCCACGGGCAGTGTCACGGTGCCCGTGTAGTGCTTTGAGCCCGGGGCGGGGAAGCCGGCGAGTCGCTCGACGACGGCGCCGTTGACGACGATCTCCACAGTGTCCACGGGCACGGCCGAGTGCACGTCGAGCTGCCAGGTCGCTGATCCGGTGCGTCGCGGCACGATCTCCCCGGGGCCCGCCTTGCCGACATGGAAGTCGAGCAGGGGACCGGTGGACACGAAACTCCGCCCCGCCTTGAGCGCCGCGAAGTAGCTGCCGAGTTCCGAGGGCTTGTCGGGATGCACGTAGACCCGCGTCGTGCCGATGGCCATCGTGCGGTAGAGGTTGTTCATCACGTCGGTGCCCGCGGTGATGGCCAGCGGAATGCCGACGTTGAGCACGCGGTACCAGAGGTCGGTGGTGCCGCGCTCGTCGCTCCAGAGGCACGCCAGCTCGATGGCGTCGAGGCGGCCCTGTACGGCGTCCGCGACGAAGCCCACGGGAATCCCGCGTGGCGCCGTGCCGGCCTCGAACGGGCGCTCGCCGGACACGGGATGCACATAGGTGCTGATCCCCCCGTGATCGCGCGCCCAGGCCAGCGGCTCGGCGTTGGTCCGGTCGTCGCGCGCGTACACGTCGTAGCCCGGGCCCCAGATCCAGGGCCAGAACAGCTGCGTGGTGTTCAGCAGTCCCACGTGCCCGAAGAAGTGGGCGCGCACCTCCTGCGCCCAGGTGATCCATGGCGCGCCCTGCGGGCGGCGATACGCGAACAGGGGCTGGTCCTCGAATCGCTGGGCGAGGTTGGCCAGCATCGGCGTCAGCACGTCGAGGTTCTCGGCCTGCCCCATGCGAACGAGCGCGTCGGGGCCGAGGCGATACGGGCCGCCGTAGTTCAGGTGGAAGTGATGCTCCCCGCTGAGCCAGCCGTTGGCGCGGGCGTTCCACACGGGGGTCATGGTGATCGTGACCGTGCGGGACTCCCCCGGCGACAGTCGCACGGTCTGCGCGACAGGCGGTGTCGCGAGTCCCTGCACGGCGGTGATGCTGACGTCACCCGCCGGAACGACGACGTCGGCGGTGCCGCCGCTGTAGAAGAAGGCGATGCCGTTCTGTCCGTCGAAGCGCGTCTGGCCGCTGTCGGGCACGAGTGGGTGGCCGTCGCCGGTGGTGAGGGCGAGGCGTGCGGCGGTCGGCGCGCTGCCGGTGGCGAGGCGAGTGACGACGCGGAGCCGCGCGGTTGGCGCACCCCAGTCCCATCGCGTCACCGGGACGTCCACCGCGGCGCCTCCCGTCGAAGGCACGCGCATGAGGTGCATGCGCTGCCGGGCGTCGGCGCGCGAGAACCACACGGAGCGCCCATCACGGCTGAACGCGGGGGTGAGCGGCACCGAGGCTGAGCTCGCCAGCAGTTGCACCACGGCGCCGGGCGCCTGCGTGCCGGCGAGGCGGAGTTCGTAGCCGTCCTGCGTGGGCCAGGTGAGCGCCATGGTGCGGCCATCCGGGCGCACCGCGCCCCGCGTCATCGAGATGATGCTGCCGAACGCCAGTTGCCGGTCGTCGCCGGTCGCGAGCGTGCGTCGACGGATCTGGTCCGAGCCGCCACGCGACTTCACGAGGTAGACGAGCGCCGTGCCGTCGGGGGTCGGCATCGGCTCGAGCTCATTGGCGCCCAAGGTGCTCGTGATGCGCGTGGTCGCCCGGGTCGCGAGGTTCAGGCTCCAGAGGTCGAGGTCGCCGCCCAAGCCGGAGCTGTAGTAGAGAGTGGTGCCATCGGGCGAGTAGGCGGGGTCGAGCACGATCGCCTTGTCGGTGACGAGCCGCGTCTCGGTGCGACGCTCGACGTTGATCGCGACAATAGTCAGCATGCTGCCGTCGTCGCGCACGAAGGCGATCGTCG
>JANLSF010000270.1:0-1664 GCA_031362285.1 Gemmatimonadota bacterium
CATGGACAACGGGGTCCGCGCGGTGACCATGCGCGGCGACACGTTGATCGTTGCGCTCGACACCATGGCGCGGCGCATCCGGTTCGTCGGCGATTCGGGCCGCGAGCTCCTCGTGGTCGTCGGAGCCGCGACGGCCCGCTACGTGGCGCGCCCCGCCGATTCGTACGTGCGCGTCGAGGTCGAGAATGTGGCGACCACCTTCTGGCTCAACCCGGTACTGCGCTGGGACGGCGCCCAACTGCCGATGCCGCGTCCGGAGCTCGACGTCCCTGCCACCTGGGCGCTCCGGCTCGCGCTCCTGCTCGCGTACGCCGGCACCATCGCGTTGCTCCCGCGGATGAAGCGCCGCCGGCCCGCGTAGGCGGCAGGGCGGCGCCCCGAACGGCTATTGCGGCGGACGCTGCTGGGCCTGCCGTTCGCGCATCGACGCAGAACGTGCCGCGTCTTCGCGCTGGCGCTCCTGCTCCTCGTCGATGTTCTTCTGGAGCCGCTTCTGCTGCTCCTCGGTCAGCACCACGCGCACTTCCTCCACCTCGCGCTTGCGGAGCGCGTCCACCCGTTCGAAACGGCGCTGCACCACCGCCATGTCGACCTCCTGCCCCTTCTGCCGCTTCACCATCTGGTCGCGCAACCAGTCGTACATGGGCAGCAGTTGCGGGTCAAACCGCTCACGAATGGCCTTCACCGCCGAGTCCTGCACGGGGGTGAGCTTGATGCCGCGCAGGAACGGCTTGAGGTCCACCAGCTCCTCGCTCTTCGGTCCGGCGTCCACCGAACGCCGCTCCATGCTCTCGGCTTCGGGCAGCCCATTGGGACTCTGGCGCCCCCCGCCCATGCCGCCCCGCCCGTAGCCGCCGTACTGGGCGGCACCGGTTCCCGGGAGAGCCGCCAGCGCGGCGGCAGCAACGAGGCAGAAGGAGAGGAGGCGCATGGTCGCAAGGGGAAGGGGACACGGGAAAGCTAATCCGTCCCGGTGGACGGCGGGATGCCTCCTATACCCAGCCTCGCAGCCGGTAGTTCACCCAGCCGGCCAACTCGTACACCACCGACGCGCAGGCGCGAATGCGCTCGGCGGGAGACGACGCCACGGCGACGCGCGCCGTGCGTTCGTCACTCGTCCAGCAGGCGACGACGAGCCCCGCTTGTTCGAACGTCCGACAGGCCCGTCCGCTATGGGCGGGTGAGGTGATCACGCCGACGCGTCGCCAGCCGTTCGTCGAGGCCAGTCGCCTCGTCTCCACCGCCTCGTCGTGCGTCGCGAACACGTCGCGCAGGAACACGACGCGCCGCCCCCCCGCCAGGGCGAGGAGGGCCCGCAGGTCCGCTTCGGTCGTCGTGGTGTTGCGCGGGGAGCCGCGCACCGCGGTGATCACCATCGGCGTGGTGTCGTGCGGCGGGACGCGCGCGAGCGCCGCCATCAATCGCGCGAGCCCTTCGGGGCCGACCTTGCCGTCGAGCGTCGCGTCGGCGCCCAGCACCACCACCGCGTCCACCGGCTGCACGCCGTCGTCGCGCACGAGGCGCCGCCCCACGGCCGGGATGATGGGCGTGAAGGCGACCACCAGGATCAGCGTGAGCGTGACGCCATGCAGCCAGATGAGCAGCCGTTCGCGGCCCGACGCGGCGGTCAGCGCGCCGATCGCCATGCAGGCGAGCAACGGGCG
>JANLSF010000279.1:0-2436 GCA_031362285.1 Gemmatimonadota bacterium
TCCGGTGGCTCAGGCACGATAGGCCGCGCCGCGCGCCGTCACCACCGCGCAAACGAGGTAGTCCGCTGGTCGTCACACCCCGGGACTAGTCACCTCGTGGGAGTTCGCCGCGGCACGCGCACGAGTAGCGTCCGTCATCGACCGGACGCAGGGCGCCACGCGACATCTCCGTCGTGTGCCCCCTCCCGGATGGCATCGTCCTCTTGGCCGGCCTGCATGTCCTTTCTCCTGTTCCTGTGCGGGGTCGCCATCGCCATCGGTGGCGTGGCTTGGGGGTTGTCCGCAGCCGGCGCGCCCACCAGCTGGATCGGCATCGCGTGCATGATCCTGCTCGGAATCGGCATCGTGGTCGGCGTGCGCAGCGAGCGACCGAAGGACGGACCGCGATGAACGTGCCACCCCGTGATCTTGCCTCATCCCCTGCACTGGAGTTCCCCCCCATGCATCCCCTCAAGCTCGTCGCCGTCCTGATCATCGCCGGCGGCGTGTTCGGCCTCTCTTACGGCGGCTTCAACTTCACCCGGCACTCGAACACCACCGACATCGGCCCCGTCTCCGTGACGGTCAGGGACCGCGAGCATGTGAGCGTGCCAGTGGGAGCCGGCGTGGCGGCCATCATCGGCGGCGTGGTGCTCTTGTTTGCAGCGGGAAGCAAGTCCGGGATGCTCCGCGACTCGTGAGTGCCGCGGGGCCGCCCCGGTCAGCTGAACCGGTTAGCTTGTCCCATGACTCCCACGCCCCCTGCCGACGACGCCATGTCCGGCTTCGCCTCCCTCGATCTCAACCCCCGCATCCTCGCCGAACTGGTGGCGCTGGGGTATGAGGAGCCGACGCCGATCCAGAGCGCGGCGATCCCGCCGCTGCTCGCCGGACGCGACGTGCTCGCGCAGGCCGCCACGGGGACCGGCAAGACCGCCGCGTTCGCGATTCCGCTGCTGCACGGGCTGAACTCGAGCGCCGCGCCGCGCGAGCGCACCACCGCCCTCGTGCTCGTGCCCACGCGCGAGCTGGCGATGCAGGTGGCCGAGGCCATTTATCGCTACGGGAAGTCGCTGCAGGTGGTCGCCGTGCCGATCTACGGCGGCGCCCCCATGGAGGCGCAGGTGCGCTCGCTCAAGCGCGGCGCCGACGTCGTGATCGCCACCCCCGGGCGCGCCCTCGACCACCTGCGCCGCAAGACGCTCAACCTCGCGTCGGTGCGCACGGTGGTGCTCGACGAGGCCGACGAGATGCTCGACATGGGGTTCGCCGAGGACCTCGAGGCAATCCTGTCGAACACGCCGAAGGACAAGCAGGTCGCGCTCTTCTCCGCCACCCTGCCCCCTCGGCTCGACTCGATCTCCAAGGCGCACCTCCGCAACCCGGTGGTGATGCGCATCGACGTGGAAGCCGTGAAACCCGGCCACGCGGCCAAGGTGCGCCAGGTGGCGTACATCGTGGCCCGCGCCCACAAGATGGTCGCCCTGGGCCGCATCCTCGACGTCGAGCAGCCCACGAGCGCCATCGTCTTCTGCCGCACGCGCACCGAGGTGGACCAGCTCGCCGAGACGCTGAACGCGCGCGGCTACCACGCCGAGGCGCTGCACGGCGGGCTGAGCCAGGAGCAGCGCGACCGCGTGATGAAGAAGTTCCGCGCCCACACCTCGGAACTGCTCATCGCCACCGACGTGGCCGCGCGCGGGCTCGACGTGAGCCATGTGTCGCACGTGGTCAACTTCGACGTGCCGGCGGCCGCCGAGGCGTACGTGCATCGCATTGGCCGCACGGGACGCGCCGGACGCAGCGGCATGGCCATCACGCTCGCCGAGCCGCGCGAGCACCGGATGCTGCGCAACATCGAGCGCGTGACCGGCCAGGCGATCGAGATCGCCACCGTGCCCACCGTGTCGGACTTGAAGGCGCGGCAACTGGAGCTGGCGCAGGCCGCGCTCCGCGAGATGATCCTGGGGGGCGAGCTCGATCCGTGGCGCAGCGTGGTGACTGCGCTGAGCGACGAGTTCGACCTCGTGGACATTGCGGCGGCGGCCATCAAGCAGTCGGCGACCGAAGCGGCCGGCGACGCCGACGAGGTGGAGATCCCCACCGTGGCGCAGCCGCGCGAGCGCGGGCCGAAGCGCGAGTTCGTGGCCGACGGCGCAGCCCGGCGCGTGAGTCGCGATGGACCATCGGGAGCGACGGGACCGAAGCCGGCCGGCAAGAAGGCGCGGCAGGCGCCGGGCTGGGCGGTGGCCAAGATCTACGTGGGCGCGGGGCGGAAGGCGAAGGTGCGCCCGGGCGACCTCGTGGGCGCGATCGCCAACGAGATGGGGATCGATGCATCGTCGATCGGGGCCATCCAGATCTGGGACCGGCACTCGGTGGTGGAAGTGCCGGAGCCGATGGCCGACGAGATCATCCGCACGCTGTCGGCGACGACGATCAAGGGGAAGCGCATCC
>JANLSF010000310.1:0-2559 GCA_031362285.1 Gemmatimonadota bacterium
ACGAACACGAGGTTCGCGCCCGCCTTGCCGAGAAATATCGCCTCCCGCGCGATCGGCGCGGAGAGGAGCGCATCCATGGCGCCGTCGGCGTCCTCCACCGAAAAGGAGCGGTGCAGGCCGAGGAGGCCGCCAAAGGCGAAGGTCACCCAGAGCACGCCCGGCGCGAGTTCGGCGGCCGGAATCGACGTGGGATCCCACGCGAAGTAGAAGATCGCCACCGAGAGCAGCGAGAAGACCACGGCGGAGAAGAAGGCGCTCCGCGTGCGAAACTCGATGGCCAGGTCCTTCCGGGCAATGAGCAGCGCCGCCGCGAGGAGATCAGGGGGCACCGACAATCTCCCGGTACCGCTCGGCGTAGCGTGCGGCATCGAGTCCCGCCGCCGGCTCGCGCCGCACGATCGTCCCGCCGCGCAGGATGGCCGCCTCCGAGGCGAGGGCGAGTCCCTCCCCCACCTGGTGCGTCACCAGCACGAGCGCGGCACCGGCGGCCACGAGGCCCTCCAGCACGGCCGTGAGGGCCGCCGCACCGGCGGCGTCGAGTCCGGTGTACGGCTCGTCCGCCAGCAACACGCGCGGCCCGTGCACGATGGCGCGGGCAATCGCGACGCGCTGCAGCAGCCCGCGCGAGAGGGCCCGGACGGCGGTGTCGGCGCGATCGGCCACGCCGAGCCGTTCGAGGGCCGCCATGGCCGCCTCGTCGGGGTGCGGCACGCCATGGAGCCGCGCGGTGAACGTCACGTTCTCCCGCGCGGTGAGCGGCGCATACAGCATCACCTGATGGGAGATCAACCCGGTGAGGGCACGGGTCGCGCGCGCGCCCACCGGCTGGCCCGCGATGCTCACCGAGCCGGCGGTGGCGCGCTTGAGACCCGCGAGCACGCGCAGCAGCGTCGTCTTCCCGGCGCCATTGGGCCCGAAGAGCGCGAGGCAGGCTCCCTCGCGCAGGGCCACGTCCACGCCGTCGAGCGCCGCGCGGCGGCCATAACGAACCACGAGCCCGCGTGCCTCGATGGCAGCGGGCCCGGCTTGGACTTCCGGTGGGGCCAGGGCGACGTCTCCCGTCATGCAGGAACGTTACGCGCCTCGCCCCACCCTTGGGAACGGCATCGCCCCCCCGGACGATACCGCCCCAAGTCTCCGCACCGCCGTTAGTGCGCGATACGGAACAGGTAGTCGAGTCGCGTGATGTCAAGCAGGCGGCACAGTTCGGCGCCGGGCTGGGCCAGCACGGTGCGCATGCCGCGCTCGCGGGCCCGCTTTTCGATCAGGACGAGAATGCCGAGGCCGGTCGCATCCACCTGGAGCGTGGAGGACAGTTCCAGGATGAAGTCGCGCGCGCCCTGCTGCGCTGCGCGCTCGAGGTGCTCCAGCGCCTTTGAACGGAATTCCACGCGGGTGTCGGCAACCAGGCGCATCGGGACGGTCATCGCGTAGCTGTCGGTCATGGTCGGCTGGGCAGTCATGGGGGGATCTCCAAAGGGGGGAGCGACTTGCAGAGGAAGGCGTCCGCTGCTGCCTTCGGTGCCTAGTAAAGCGAGTCCCGTGCCAACCCAGATCGCTCATGGTAAGTTGTTGTTTCACAACACATTGGCGTCTTCCTGGCCGTGGACAACCCGAATTTGCTGGGTGCGTATCGAGGAAAGTGTAGCAAAACACGATGGTGTATGATTTTTAGGCATACAGTAGCTGAACAGCGCCCGCCTGCAGGTCCGCGTCAATCGCGTGACAGCGGAGTTCAGGCTGTTCCTCGGTGGGGTTGGACCGAACCACGAACCAGTCGGCGCGCGTACGGGAAGCGCAAAGCGCCCCGCTGCTGCATTTTCTTCGGATGTCTGAAATCGACGCGCTACTCACCGAGTCCCGCACCTTTCCGCCGCCCGCCGCCTTCGCAGCCCAGGCGCACGTCAACACGCGCGATCGCTGGACGCAGGCCGACGCCGATTACGAGGCCTATTGGGCCGAGCAGGCCCGCACCCTGGAATGGACCCGGCCGTTCACGCGTGTGCTCGAGTGGACGCCGCCCCATGTGCGGTGGTTCGCGGATGGGCAGCTCAACCTCACGGTCAACTGCGTCGACCGGCATGTGCGCGGTCCCAACCGCAACAAGGCCGCCATCATCTGGGAGGGGGAGCCGGGCGACCGCCGCACCCTCACGTACTGGGACCTCTACGTGGAGGTCCAGAAGTTCGCGAACGTCCTCGCGTCGCTCGGCGTGACCAAGGGCGACCGGGTCGGCATCTACCTGCCGCTCATCCCCGAGGCCGCGATCGCCATGCTGGCCTGTGCGCGTCTCGGCGCCATTCATTCCGTGGTCTTCGGCGGCTTCAGCCCGGAATCGTTGCGCGACCGGATGAACGACGCCGCGGCCAAGGTGCTCATCACCGCCGACGGCGGCTACCGCCGGGGACAGGTCGTGCCCCTCAAGCGCAATGCCGACAAGGCGCTCGAGGACGCCCCCACCGTCACGCACTGCATTGTCGTGCGCCGGCTCGCCGCCGGGCTGGTCGACGACTCCTTCACCCAGATGAAGGACGGGCGCGACCACTGGTGGCATCGCCT
>JANLSF010000319.1:0-4516 GCA_031362285.1 Gemmatimonadota bacterium
CACGGTACCGGGGGGCCCGAGCGCGGGGCGCGGGGTGATCGTGAAGTTCACGCAGATGGTGCAGCTGTAGGGAGTCGACGGTCGGCTGTGAGGCGTGGCCCCGGCCCGCTAGATTCACCGGCAATGCGCCCCCTCGCCCCCCGCCCGTGACCGCCCCCACCGCCGACCACGAGCAGCTCGTGGCCGCCATCGGCCAGCGGCGCACCTTCGCCATCATCAGCCATCCGGACGCGGGCAAGACGACGCACACCGAGAAGCTGCTGCTGTACGGCGGCGCCATCCACCTGGCCGGGTCGGTGAAGGCGCGCCGCGCCGACCGCCATGCGACCTCCGACTGGATGGCCATGGAGCAGGAGCGCGGCATCTCGGTGACGTCGAGCGTGATGCAGTTCGAGTACGACGGCTACGTCATCAACCTGCTCGACACGCCGGGCCACGGGGATTTCTCCGAGGACACGTACCGGACCCTCGTCGCGGTGGACAGCGCCGTGATGCTGCTCGACAACCGCAAGGGGGTCGAGGAGCGCACGCGCCAGCTGTTCGCCGTCTGCAAGCGCCGCCGCACGCCGATCTTCACCTTCGTCAACAAGTGCGACCGGTGGGGGGAGGATCCGCTCAAGCTGATCAGCGACGTGGAGGCCGAGCTCGAGATCAAGTGCCATCCGGTCACCTGGCCGATCTTCCGGGCCGAGGACCTCTCGGCGGGCTTCATGGGGGTGTACGACCGGCGGGTGAAGCGGATCTTCCTGTTCGGCGACGACAGCAACCGCGGCGCACAGCGCCCGTCGGTGCAGGTGAGCCGGCTCGATGATCCCGAGGTGCGCGCCCTGCTCGGCGAACCCACGCACGACAAGCTCGTGCACGACATCGCGCTGCTCGACGAGGCCGGCCACCCCTTCGACGAGCAGGAAGTGCTCGACGGCGAGCTCTCGCCCGTGTTCTTCGGCAGCGCCCTCACCAACTTCGGCGTCGAGCCCTTCCTGCGCGAGTTCCTCGAACTCGCCCCGCCGCCATCGGCGCGCCACACGGCGGCGGGCACGATCGAGCCCGCGCAGGACGCGTTCACGGGCTTCGTCTTCAAGATCCAGGCCAACATGGACCCCCGGCACCGCGATCGGGTGGCGTTCGTGCGCGTCGTCTCGGGCCGGTACAAGGCGGGGATGGAGGTGCTGCACGCGCGCACGGCCAAGTCGATGCGCCTCGCCGCACCGCAGACCTTCATGGCGCGCGAGCGCACGGCGGTGCAGACCGCGTGGCCCGGCGACGTGATCGGCATCATGGACCGGCGCGCACTCCGCATCGGCGACACCCTCTCGACCGAGCCCGGCGTGGTGTTCGACGACATCCCGCGGTTCGCGCCGGAGCGGTTCGTCCGCGTCGTGCTCACCGATCCCATCCGGCGCAAGCAGCTCGACGCCGGGCTGCGCCAGCTCACCGAGGAGGGGGCCGCGCAGGTGTTCTTCACCTCGGGCACCGATACCACGAGCCCGACGCCGATCGTGGGCGCGGTGGGCCAGCTCCAGTTCGACGTCATGGAGCATCGCCTCAAGCACGAGTATGGCGTGACGGTGCGCCTCGAACCGTTCTCCGCACGCTTCCCGCGCTGGGTCACCGGCCCGAAGGACGCGATCGAGCGCGTGGCCAAGGATGCCGGCCGCACGTTGCTGTTCGACGCCAAGGGACACCCGCTCATCCTCTTCGAGAGCGAGTGGCCGATGAAGTGGACGATCGAGCACGAGAAGACGCTGACCTTCCACGAGTTCGCGCCATGAACGCCCGCGAGCGGCTCATCGGCATTGCGCCGCTCGCGCTGCTCGCGGTGATCGCCCCGCTCGCGGCCGCTCCGCTTGGCGCGCAGGCGGTGCCGTTCGCGGTGGCCGAACGCCCGTGGGATTCCGAGACGCTCGGCAACCACCGGGCGGTGGTACAGGTGGCGTCGGGGGGGCGGTTCGTCCACGTGAGCATCCCGTGGCGGCGCCCGGACCGCGCGCCGGAGTCGAAGGGGGTGCTGGTGATTCCGGAGCGCGGCGGCGCGCCCATTGCCAACGTGCGACGCGGCGCGATCACCCAGTCCGCCGGCGAACTCGACTTCGAGCCCACGGCCGGCACAGGTCGCTACTTCGTCTACTACCTGCCGTACAAGTCGGGGGGCAGCTCGAACTACCCCAACATCACCTACCTGCCGGTCGCCGCCACCGCCGATTCCAGCTGGCTTGGCGCGCTCACGCGTTCGCCCATGGTGCCGCTGGCCACCGTGGAGCGGTTCGAGGCGATCGACGCGTTCAACAGCTTCGCGCCCATGGAAGTGATTGCCACGCCAGCCGAGGCGGCGGCACTCGACGCGCGGCACGCACGCGCGCCCTTCGTCGTGTTCCCGGAAGACCGGCTGCACTCGATCCGGCTGCGCGACCAACTTCCACTGCGCTGGGTCGAGCGCGGCCCCACGGCCACCTTCACCGACACGGCGCGTCGGGGCGAGTACCTCGCCTTCCAGCTGGGCGTGTACGCGCGGCAGCCGCTCGGCAACGTGCGCGTGACGCTCGGCGACCTGCGCGCGGGACGCGCCGTGATTGCCGCGAGCCGGCTCAACGTGCTCAATACGGGCGGCACCGGGTGGGACGGCAAGCCGACGAGCGTGCGCGTGGACGTGGCGGCGGGCACAGTGCAAGCCATCTGGTGCGGCGTGGATGTCCCCCTGGGCGCGGCGCCCGGGAACTACACCGGCACCGCCACGATTTCTGCCGACGGCGCGGCGCCGGTGACGGTGGCCCTCGCGTTCACGGTGCGCGCCGACTCCGTGCTCTCGAGCGGCGCCAACGAGCCCGAGAAGCTGACGCGGCTCAAGTGGCTCAACTCCACCATCGGGCAGCAGAACGACGTGATCGCGCCGTATGCGCCGATCACCATCGCGGGACGCACGCTCCGGATCCTGGGGCGCGAGATCACGCTCGCACCGTCAGGGTTGCCGGAACGGATCAGCACCTTCTTCACCCCGGAGATGACGGGGTACACGAAGACGCCCCAGCCGGTGCTGGCCGCGCCGATGCGTCTGGAGGTCGTGCCGGCGGCCGCTCAACCGGGAGTGGCCGCTTCGTCGTCGACGCGCGGCGTCCGCTTCACCCGTCGGGAGCCCGGCACCGTGTCCTGGGTCGCCCTCACCGACGCCGTCGATCACGATATCGAGGTGCGCGGCACGCTCGAATTCGATGGCGCGCTGTCATACGAGGTGCGCCTCCGCGCCAAGCGCGCACTCTCGCTCGGCGACGTCCGCCTCACCATCCCGTACGCGCCGTCGGCCGCGACCTATGCCATGGGGCTCGGCCTCACCGGCCAGCGCCGCCCCGCGTCGTTCGACTGGCACTGGGACGTGGCAAGGAAGAACCAGGACGGCGCGTGGCTCGGCGGGGTGAACGCGGGGCTCCAGTTCTCGCTCAGGGGCGAGAACTACGTGCGCCCGCTCAACACCAACTTCTACCTGCAGAAGCCGCTGCTGTTGCCGCCGAGCTGGGGCAACGGCGGCGTGGGCGGCGTGACGTGGCGCGAAGCGGGGAACGCGGTGCTCGTGCAGGCCTCGAGCGGCTCGCGGACCATGGCGGCGGGGGATTCGCTGCGCTTCGACGCGCACTTCCTCGTCACGCCGTTCCACCCGATCGACACCGACCGGCAGTGGGGGCGGCGCTTCTATCACCGCTTCGCCCCGCTCGACACGATCGTGGCCACGGGGGCCAACGTGGTGAACGTGCACCACGCGACGCCGATCAACCCGTACATCAACTATCCCTTCATCGCGCACGACACGATGAAGGCGTACATCGACGACGCGCACCGGCGCGGCCTCGACGTGAAGATCTACAACACCGTCCGCGAACTCTCCAACCGCTCGTTCGAGACGTTCGCGCTCCGCAGCCTCGGCCACGAGATCTATTCGCCCGGCAAGGGGGGCGGGTACTCGTGGCTGCAGGAGCACCTGCGCGACGACTACATCGCCGCCTGGTTCGTGCCCGAGCTCAAGGACGCCGCCGTGGTGAACAGCGGCATGAGCCGCTGGCACAACTACTACGCCGAGGGGATCAACTGGCTGGTGCAGAACGTCGGGATCGACGGGCTCTACCTCGACGACGTGGCCTTCGACCGGACGACGATGAAGCGCATCAAGCGGCTGATGCGGCAGCGCGGGCGCCCGGGCATCGTGGACCTCCACTCCGCCAACCAGTACAACGAGCGCGACGGCTTCATCAACAGCGCCATGCTGTACATGGAGCACTTCCCGTACCTCGACCGGCTCTGGTTCGGCGAGTACTTCAACTACGAGAAGAGCTCGGCCGACTTCTTCCTCACCGAGGTGAGCGGGATCCCGTTCGGCCTCATGGGGGAGATGCTGCAGGATGGCGGCAACCCGTGGCGTGGCATGCTGTACGGGATGACCAATCGGATGCCCTGGTCGGACAACGCCGACCCGCGCCCGCTCTGGAAGCTGTGGGACGAGTTCGGCATGAAGGGCTCCACGATGCTCGGC
>JANLSF010000336.1:0-1919 GCA_031362285.1 Gemmatimonadota bacterium
GATGAACAGCGCGCCCGAGCCCGTGACCGCGCTGCGGAAGTCCGTGCCCGAGGAGATCGCCGACGCGATCCTCACGGCGCTCGAGAAGCTGCCCGCCGATCGGTTCGCGAGTGCGGCGGAGTTCGCGTCGGCGCTTGCCGGCACCGCGGGGTCAGCCGGGCGTCGTTCGCCCGGTGCGCGCGCGAGGGAGTCGGCGCGCCCCTCGCGCGCGGCACGGGTGCTGTGGCCCTCCGCGTTCGCCGCGGCGGTGATCGCGGCCGCGTGGGGGTGGCTGCGCCCGGCGAGCGAGTCCGAGCTGCCGCCGTCGCGCCTCGCCGTCCCGACCCCTGGCCTGGGCGGCGGGGCGGCGCTGCAGCGGCTCCTCGAGATCTCTCCCGACGGTCGCACGCTCTTCTACGTGGACGCCCTGAACGGCGAGTCGCGGCTCGTGCGACGCCCGCTCGAGGCCGCCGTTGCGACCCCGCTGCCCAACGTCCCGGGGAACTTCGCGGGCGTGGTCATCTCGCAGGACGGGCGCGAGTTCGTGGCGACCAGCACGTTCGGCTCCCAGATGTTCCGGTTTCCCATCGAGGGTGGCAGCGGGAAGCCGCTCCCGCGCGAGCTGGCATGGTCGAACATCATGGCGTGGGGCAGCGACGGCGCGCTCTGGGTGAGTCCGCAGAGCGACTCCAAGGGCGGCGATGCGCGCGTGAGCGCCACGGGCGAGGTCACGCGTCCGTTCACGGCGGCCCTGAGCGGATACAGCGTGCAGCAGGTGCTGCCGGGCGACCGCTACGGCCTGGCCGTGCGGAATCCCATCGGCACCAGCTTCGGTCCGTCGTTCGTGCTCGACCTCGTCACGGGCGAGACCGCACCACTCCTCAAGGTGGACGTGGTCGAGGTGCGCTACACGTCGGGATTGCTCGTGTACGCGCTCAACAGCGGGGCCATGGAAGCCATCCGCTTCGACCTCCGCACGCGGCGCACGAGCGGATCGCCGTTCGTGATCGCATCGGACGTGTCGCTGACCGGCGGCGGACAGGCGCACGTCGCGGTCGCGACCAACGGAACCGTGGCCTACGTGCCCGACGAGCCGCGGTCCCTCGTGATCGTGGACCGCACGGGCACCGCGCGCGAGGCCGTGACGGAGAGCCGCAACTTCCACATGCCGCGCTTCTCCCCCGACGGGCGCCGCCTGCTCACCGACTTCACGACCACCGAGGGGCGCGACGTCTGGCAGCTCGACTTGGCGGGCGGGGCGCTGAGTCGCGTGACCTTCGACCGCGACGGCCACGACGCGAGCTGGGAGCCGGACGGGCGGCACCTGGCGTACTCGTCGGCGATCCGGTCGGGCGGCGCCCTCACGGTGTATCGCGCCAACACGGGTCGCCCCGGTGAGGTGGACTCGTTGATCTCGTCGAAGTCGGTGGCGTACACGGGGGAGTGGCTGCCCGATCGCAGCGCGCTCGTGACCGTGGGAAGCAGCCTCGCCAGCGATTCCCGCGGCGACATCGCCATCGTGCGGAATGGCGGTCGGGGGCCCGTCGAGCCGTTGGTCGCAACGCGGTTCGAGGAACGGTTCTCGTCGGTGTCGCGCGACGGGCGCTGGCTCGCCTACACCTCCACCCAGTCCGGCACGACCGACGTCTATGTGCGTCCCCTCGACCGGCCGGGGGACGAACTCCGCGTGTCACTCAGCGGGGGCAGCGAGCCCATGTGGGGCGCCAGCGCGCGCGAGCTGTTCTTCCGGGAGCCGGTGGCCAACACGCAAAAGCTGACCCTGGCGACCCTCTCCCTCGAGCCCACGCTCGCCGTCACCGCCCGCCGCCAGCTGTTCGACGTTTCGCAGATGACCACGACCGCGCCGCACTCGAACTACGACGTCTCACCCGACGGCCGCACCTTCGCCATGGTGCGGCAGAACCCCGCCACGCGCATCG
>JANLSF010000347.1:0-4848 GCA_031362285.1 Gemmatimonadota bacterium
GCGGCGACGATCGTCGCCGCCATCGTCGAGTTCACGTCGCCATACACCAGCATCCAGTCGGGCCGGTGCCGCTCGAGCACCGGCTCCACGCGCTCCATGATCCGCGCCGTCTGCACGGCGTGCGAGGCGCTGCCCACGGCCAGGTTCTCGTCGGGCTTGGGGATGCCGAGCGACTCGAAGAAGGAGTCGGACATCACCTCGTCGTAGTGCTGCCCGGTGTGGACAATCACCTGGTGCACGCCCGCCACCTGGGCGGCCCGGTGCACGGGGGCCAGCTTGGGGAAGTTGGGTCGGGCGCCGACGATGTGCAGGATCTTCATGGGGCGGCAGTCGGGTCGTTGGAGTCGGCAGCGGCGCCCTGCGTGCGTGCCCGGAGTTCGCGCCACCACGTCATGCGCTTCGCGATCTCCTTCTCGAGCCCGAAGGGGCCGGGCTCATACAGCCGCGCGTCGGCGATCGCCGTCGGCAGGTAGTCCTGCGGAAGATAGGCCTCGGGCACGGTGTGGGCGTACTGGTAGCCGTCGCCGTAGCCAAGCGTCTTCATCAGGTCGGTCGGCGCGTTCCGCAGGTGCAAGGGCACGCCCTCGGCCGGGTGCTGCGCGGCCAGGGCCTGCGCGCCCTTCCACGCCTGGTACACGCGATTCGACTTCGGCGCGGTGGCGAGATAGACGCACGCCTCGGCGATGGCGAGTTCCCCCTCGGGGGCGCCGAGGAAATGGAAGGCGTCGCGCGCGGCAATCGTGAGGCTCAGGGCCTGCGGGTCGGCGAGGCCGATGTCCTCGGTGGCGAAGCGGACCATGCGGCGCACGATGTACAGCGGGTCCTCGCCCCCGGCAATCATGCGGGCGAGCCAGTAGAGCGCCCCCTGCGGGTCGCTGCCGCGCAGCGCCTTGTGATAGGCGCTGATCAGGTTGTAGTGCTCCTCGCCCGACTTGTCGTAGCGTGCCACGCGCAGCTGCAGGGCGTCGCGCGCCACCTCGAGGGTGATGCGGTGGTCGTCCCCGGTGAGGGTGGCCGCCGCCTCGAGCACGGTGAGGGCGCGACGGGCGTCGCCGTCCGCCTCGGTGGCCAGGGCCATGCGCGCCTCCTCGTCGATCGTCAAGCCGCGGCCGCCCAGTCCGCGCTCGCTATCGGCCAGGGCCCGGTCGATCAACGCCGTCACGGCCGCGACATCGAGGGGCTGGAGCACGAACACCCGCACGCGCGAGAGCAGCGCGCCGTTGACCTCGAAACTGGGGTTTTCGGTCGTGGCGCCCACGAGGGTGACCAGCCCCGACTCCACGTGGGGGAGGAAGGCATCCTGCTGCGAGCGGTTGAGCCGGTGGATTTCATCCACGAACAGCACCGTTCCACGTCCCGATGCGCGTCGCTCCTCCGCCTCGCGCACCACCTCGCGAATGCGCGGCACCCCTTCGCTCACCGCGCTGAAGGGGACGAACTCGCGCTCCGAGTGGCGCGCGATCAGCCGCCCGAGCGTGGTCTTGCCGGAGCCCGGCGGGCCCCAGAACAGCATCGAAGCCACCCGTCCCGACTCGAGCTCGCGGCGCAGGGGCCGTCCCGGCCCCAGCAACTGCGGCTGCCCCACCACCTCGTCGAGGGTGTGCGGTCGCATGCGCGCGGCCAGCGGCTCGGTTACAGCGCCGGCGAACAGCGTGTCCCCGCTCGTCACCGAGCGCCGCCTAGACGTTGTAGAACTCCCGGTACCAGGCCACGAAGCGGCCGATGCCGGTGGCGATCGGCGTGGCCGGCTTGAAGCCGACGTCGGCCTCGAGGTCCGAGACATCGGCGTAGGTGGCCGGCACGTCGCCCGGCTGCATGGGCTGCATCCGCTTCACGGCGGTCTTGCCCAGGGCCTGTTCGAGGGCGTGGATCATGTCGAGCAGCGCGACCGGGTTGTTGTTGCCGATGTTGTACACGCGGTACGGCGCGCGCGAGCTCACGCCGGGCACCGCCGGCACCGACTCCGGCGTCGGGATGCGATCGGAGACGCGCACGACCCCCTCGACGATGTCGTCGATGTAGGTGAAGTCGCGCTGCATCTGCCCATGGTTGAAGACGTCGATCGGCTGCCCCTCCAGGATGGCCTTCGTGAAGAGGAAGAGCGCCATGTCGGGGCGCCCCCAGGGGCCGTACACGGTGAAGAACCGCAGGCCGGTGGTGGGAAGCGCGTACAGGTGGCTGTAGGTGTGCGCCATCAGCTCGTTGGCCTTTTTCGTGGCCGCGTAGAAGCTGATCGGGTGATCCACGTTGGCCGACGTCGAGAAGGGCAGCTCCGTGTTCGCCCCGTACACCGAGCTGCTCGAGGCGTACGTGAGGTGCTTCACGCCGTTGTGCCGGCACCCCTCGAGGATGTTCAGGAAGCCCAGGAGGTTGGCGTCGTTGTAGGCGTACGGGTTGGTGAGCGAGTAGCGGACGCCGGCCTGCGCCGCGAGGTGAATGACCCGCTCGGGCTTCTCGGCCTTGAACATCGCGTCCATGCTGCCGCGATCGGCCACGTCGAGGCGAAGGAAGCGATGGCCGGCCTTTCCCTCCAGCCGGGCCAACCGCGCCTCCTTCAGCCGCACGTCGTAGTAGTCGTTGACGTTGTCGAGGCCGATCACCTCGTCACCACGGGCCAGGAGGCGCTGGGCGACATGATAGCCGATGAAGCCTGCGGTGCCGGTGACCAGGTAGCGCGTCATGTGGCGAACGGGTGGGTCGGGAAGATGAGTCGGGCAGAGGGGCACCCGGTGTGGGTGAAACTAGCGGGGCTCACGCCGGGTCGCAGCGGTCAATCCGAGTCGCTGCACCACGGCCAGCGTCACGCCGTCCAGTTCATCAGAGCCGGACAGCGCGCGCGCGTCCGTGGCCCACCGGCGATCGGCCAGCGCCTCGCGCGGACATTCCCGCATGCCGGGGACAGCCATGGCCCGGCGCCACGAGGGCGTCCGGGCCCACGCCCACAGGCTCAGCTGCGGCGAGAGGGCGAGTTGCCGGTTGTCGCCCCACAGGGTCACCATGAGCCCGCCGGTCCGGGCCACCGGGACCCGCAGCCGGGCGATGCCCTCCCGCACGTCGGAGAGCGCCACGTCATCCCCCCGCCACTCGGTCGCATCGCGCACGCGGGTGAGCGCCACCGACACGGTGCCCGGCATCATCGCCGACAACTCGTGGAAGAGCTGCACGGTCCGCTCCGACGGCGCGTCGGTGCGCACCACCCACCAGCCCGCGTCGCGCCACGCCGCGAAGCGATCGTCGCCCTCGCGAAACTGGCGCCACCCCTCCCGCTCGACGGCGGCTCCGCGCAGGAAACTCACCCCTCGCCCGCCGCCACGAGCCGCGCCCGCGTCAGGAGTCCGTCCACCGTGTTGCGCGCCGGGTCATCGAGCACCCAGTCAAGCAGCGCCGCGAGCGTGCGCCCGAGCGCGGGCCCACTCGCGATGCCGGCCCCCAGGAGGTCTCCGCCGTCGATCGCGAGATCCGCCAGCTCCACGGGCTCCCGCCAGGCCGCGCGCAGCATCCGACGATACAGGGCGCTGGTGGCGCGCGCCGAGGGGGCGGACTGCCCCAGCCCTCGCGCCGCGGCCCAGCGACCCGCCGCCACGCGCATGAAGCCGCCCACGCGCAACCGGCCAATGGTGGCCACCCACCGACGTACCTGCGCGGCGTCCGGCGCGTTCCCGTCCGCGGCGGCCGTCAGCGGGGCCCCGACCACGGACCATCGCTCCGCAAGGTCGGCCACCCACCGGGCGTCGGCGTTGGAGCTCCGGAGTGCCTTGAGCACCGAGAGCGTCCGTGGCCCACCCAGCTCCACGAACAGCGCGGCCAGCCGGTTCAGCAGGCGATGCGGGCGGGCCAGGAGCCCCGGCATCGCCATTTGGTCGATGGACCGCAGCGCCAGCTCGGAGAGTTGCATCAGGGCGGGCAGCAGCGCCTCGGCAATGCCGGCCTGCCGCCAGAGGGCAAGCGCTTCGCTCGGTCGTCGCACCTGCTCCATCGTCTTCTCGAGCTCCTGCCGTACGCGCTCGGCCGAGAGACGATCGAGATCGCGTGCGCTGCCGACGATGGCGTCCCAGGTGCGCGGCTCGATCCGGAAGCCGAACCGTGCGGCGAACCGGATGCCGCGCAGGGCGCGCAGCCGGTCCTCGCGCATGCGGGCGTCGGCGTCACCCACGGCCCGGACCAGCTGCGCGGCGAGGTCGCGTTGTCCGCCGTAGGGGTCGCGGAGTTCCTTCCGCGACGGCGACCAGGCCATCGCGTTGATGGTGAAGTCGCGACGGGCGAGATCGTCGTCGAGGGAGACCCCGAACACCACCTTCGCGTGTCGCCCATCGGTCGTCACGTCGCGGCGAAAGGTCGTCACCTCGTGCATGACGCCGTGCCCGTCGAGCACGCCCATCGTGCCGTGCTCGATGCCCACCGGCACGGTTCGGGCGAAGAGCCGGCGCACCTGTTCGGGGCGCGCGCTGGTGGCCAGGTCCCAATCGAGATGCGCGTGGCCCAGCAACGCGTCGCGGACCGCGCCGCCCACGCACCAGGTTTCGAACCCCGCGCCCTCGAGGACGGCCACGATGCCCAACACCTCGGTGGGCGCTCGGAGCGTCGTCACGTGGCGAACAGCTCGCGAATCTCGTGCACGTCGAGGCCGAAGCCGAGCGCGAGCATCAGGTCGACGCGCGCCTGCAGCGCCCGCCGTCCTCCGGCGAAGATGGCCCCCGCCTCGGCGAGGCGCTTCCCCCCGCCGGGGTAGCCGTACGTGACCCCGACGCGGCCGCGCAGCGCGCGTGACGCGATCACCACCGGCTTGCCGTCGCGCACGAACCGCTCGATGCCGGGCACCATGAGCGGCGGCACGTTCCCGCGCCCCAT
>JANLSF010000370.1:0-3002 GCA_031362285.1 Gemmatimonadota bacterium
CCCGCCGACGTAGGTCGCCGGTCCCACCAGCCCGCCGGAGGCGCCGCGCGCGCCACTCACCTTGCGCCCGATCTCGAGGTAGGCCGAGATGGCGGTCCACGCGATGATCAGCAGCGTGGTGTAGAGGGTGACCTTGATGTCAACGAGCTTGCCGTGGATGATGCTCCGTCGCTCGTGCATGAAGCCGAACACCCGGTCGAGGGCGCTCCGCAGCGAGGCGAAGAGGCGCGTCGAGAACCAGAGGAAGGTGATGGCGCCGAAGAGCCCCGCCGAGCCGCGCGTGCGGATGATGTCGCGCAGCAACCCCTCGAGCACCCTGGTGCGCGTGCCGTCGGTGGGGAGGAAGCGCCCGGCGACATCGAGCACGGCCTTGACCGAGGCGTCGGGCGACTTGTTGAGGAGTTCGCCCAGGCCGGCGATGATGAGCAGCGCGAGCGGCACGACGGCGAGCAGCAGGTCGAACGAGATGCCCGACGCGAGGAACAGCACGTCGTCCTCGCCCGTGTGCTTCCAGACGCGGCGCACGTAGTCGCGGAGGCTCGCGGTCGTCTCGATCGCCGCGATGGCGACGATGCTGCGCCGCGGGTTCTGGTCGGGCGGCGTGGGGAGTTGCTGCGGGAAGGCCACGGAATGCGAGCACCGCGCGCGGGGCGACGACGAGGCCGGACGGCCCCGTCGCCGGCCCCGGCGTCAGTCGCTCAGGTCGGCGTCGTCGGGGGCGGCCGGCACCAGCGACTCCGCGCCCTGCGGCGCAGGCCGATGCTGCACCGGCGCCTTCACGAACCTGGCCACGGACTTGGCCGTGCCGCCGATGGCGAGTTGCGTGAACAGGAACTCGAACTTGGCATCGTAGGCCGCCGCGAGCTTCGCCTGCACCTCGGCCGGGAGCGCCCACAGCTGCTTCTTGAACGGCCCGAGCGCCTTCTTCCGCGACTTGTAGAAGAACTGCTCGTCGGAATCCTTGGGCTTCCGCTCGTCGGCCGCGTTGACGGAGAGCCACGCGTACATCTCGGCGCGGAGCGCATCGGGAATGTGGTCGTACAGCATCGTCTGGAAATTGGTCGCCAGGTGGATCTCGGCGACCTCCGCCTTCGGGAAGCTGTTGAACGCGGTGTCCGGCAGGGTGCTGGCCCCGTGCTGCACCGCACCGGCCATGCCGTAGGTGTCGCGCGCGAGGGTCGAGAGCTTCTCGAGCGTCGGGAGGTCGAGCTTGACGTCGGCGATGGAACCGTCGGCGAGCACGATGCCGCCGTGCGAGGTGCCCGACTGCACGGAGATCTTGGACAGTCCCGCCATGCCCGGCGCCTGCGCCGCCAGCGTCCGGTTGTACCCCTGCATGAAGGCGTGCAACTCTTCCGGCGTGGAGTTCTCGGTGCCGACTTCGCCGATCTCGCCGCCGAGCGAGATGGTGACGCCGGCCGGCTCGAGCTCGCGGACGGCGAGGGTGAGTTCGACGGCGCGCGTGAAGTTCACCGTCTGCTGCTCGTCGAGCGTGGGCTTCGACAGGTCCACGAGAGTCGAGGTGTCGATGTCGATGTTGTAGAAGCCGGCCGCCACCGCCTCGCGCGCGAGCGCCTTGACCGCGCCCACCTCGGTTTCCGGGTCGACGGCGAACTTCTTGTGGTTCACCTGGAAGTGGTCGCCCTGGATGAACACCGGCCCGCGGAACCCCTCGCGGAGCGCGGCGGCGAGCATCACCGCCACGTACTCGGCCGGGCGCTGCTCGGTGTAGGCGATCTCGGAGCGGGCGATCTCGAGGAGGAAGGCGCCGGCGTCGAGCTTGCTTGCCACGCGGAAGATCGAGCGGGCGACATCATAGCTCATGGCGCGCACGTTGATCGCGGGCACCGTGAAGCCGCGCACGGCACCCTTGCCGCGCGCCATGTACAGGTCCTGAATCGACGCCGCGCGAACGCCGACGCGCTGCCCCAACTCCCAGATCATCCAGCGGGCCTGCTCTCGGGCGGCGCCGTCGCCGAAGACCGCCACGCGGACGAGGGTGTCCATGGCGGGCGAAGCCAGCACGGCTTCGTTCATGACGTGGAGGTGGCCGTCCTTGTGGACGACCGCATCGCCGAAGAGGGAGGGATCGAGCGCGGGGGTGGCGGACATGCGTCGGAGTTCCGGAAAGGGCGGCGAGCGGGCGGCCAACCCTCCAAAAATCGCCCCGCAGAGCACAGGCGGCAACCCATGCGGGCTGGCCAACGAGTGGCCGTCGCTCGTGTCTTCCCTCACAACGCGGGGGCGCTGGCCGTCTAGCGGGGTAGCAGGGCTGTCGTCGTTTCCGTCTCCCAAGGGTACCCGCACATGAATTCCCTCATGTTCCGTCGCACCGATGCCGCCCTCGGCGCCCTGCTCGTGCTCCTGACCCTGGGTGGCTGCGCGTCGGGCCCCGGCGGCGGGAACGATGGCGGTGGCCCTGGCGCTGGCGGGCGTGGCGGCGGCATGGGCGGTCCGCGTGGTGGCCCGGGCGGCATGGGGATGATGGCGGTGGACGAGGTGCCGCGCGATGCCGCCACGATCGCCCTCCGCTTCCGGAATGAACTGGCGCTCTCCGACGGCCAAGTGGGAGCCTTCTCGGGCATCAAGCACCGGCTCGACTCGGCAGCGGCGCCGCTGCGCCGACAGCTCGACTCCCTCACCGTGGACCCGCGCGGGCTACGCGACGAGAACGAGGCACAGCGCACCGCCACGCAGGCCCGGCTCCGCGCGCGTGCCAACGTGGTCCGCACGCTGAAGGAGAAGGTGCAGGACGTGCGCGCCGAGGTCCTCCTCGCGCTCAGCGACCGGCAGCGCACGCAGATGCAGGTGATCGAGGACGCCATGAAGGAGGATCGCCCGAGCGGCGTCGGCGGACCGGGCGGGATGGGCGGGCCGGGCGGTGGCGCGGGCGGCGGACGGCCGCGGGGCGGAAGCGGACGGCCCCCCGCGTGAACCGGGTCGCGCGCGTGCGCGCCAGACGGTACCATTTAGGGGCGGCGACACAGGTGTGGCGCCGCCCC
>JANLSF010000401.1:0-1535 GCA_031362285.1 Gemmatimonadota bacterium
GCTCGGTCGAGATCCGCGCTTCGAAGCCGCGACCCGCAACGGCGATCGCGAAAGTGTTCTGCGCGTCGGTGCCGCACGCCTCGACGCACTTGTAACAGAGCACGCACTTGGCGTAGTCCCGCACGTACAACTCGTTGTCCACCGTGGGCGGCTCGGCCACGGTGGCGGCATGCGCAGGGTCGGGCGGTGCATGGTGCCCGGGCACGGCGCGGTGCCGCGCGCCAGGCGGGGCCGCGGGGGCCGGCGGACCGAACCGGTCCGGATGCGCGCCGTACTGGTCGATCAGCGCGCCGAGCTCCGGTGCGCACGAGAGGTCGACGCTCGACGCCAGCAGTTCGAGCACCAGCTTCCGCGCCAGGTGCACGCGCGGGGAATCGGTGGCCACGCGCATGCCCGGCTCCACCGCGCGTGCGCAGGCCGGGGCGAGCACGCGTGCACCCTCGACCTCCACCACGCACAGCCGGCAGGCGTTCACGGGGGTCAGCGTCTCCAGCCAGCACAAGGTGGGCACGGCCACGCCGATCGTGGCGGCTGCGGCCAGCAGGGTGGTGCCCTCGGGCACCGCGACCGCCTGTCCGTTGATCGTGAGCGCCACCGACGCGCGGTTGGCCCGGATGGGCCGGCCCAGCTGCACGAGCGAGGTCATGTGGGGTTCCCGGAGAACAGCCCGAGCTTGGTGATGGCCGACTCGATGGCCGCGTAGGCGGTCTGCCCCAGGCCGCAGATCGAGCCGTCCTTCATGGCCACGCCGACCTCGGCGAGGAGCGCGTGCTCGGTGGCCACGCTGCCAATCGGCTGGCGGTGCACCAACCGGTGCAGCGCCTCTTCCTGGCGCACGGTGCCCACGCGGCACGGCACGCACTGCCCGCACGACTCGTCGCGGAAGAAGGCGGCCATGCGCAGCACGAGGTCCTCGAGGTCGGCGCTGTCGTCGAACACCATGACGACGCCGGAGCCCAGGGTCGCACCGGCCGTGCGCACCGCCTCGAACGACAGGGTGAGGTCGAGCGCGTCGCCGCGCACGAAGGTGCCGGCCGCGCCGCCGAGGAGCACGGCGCGGACCTGGCGCCCCGGCTGCACGCCACCCGCGTGCGCGATGAGCTCGGCGAGCGTGATGGACATCGGGTACTCGTACACGCCGGGACGCATCACGGCGCCGCTCAGGCACCAGAGGCGCGGGCCGGTGGACATCCCGCTGCCCGTGGCGGCGTAGGCGGCGCCACCGCCCAGGACAATTGGCAGGACGTTGACCAGCGTCTCCACGTTGTTCACCACGGTCGGACGGCCGAACAGTCCGGCATGCACCGGGAAGGGCGGCTTCGACCGCGGCTCGCCGCGGCGACCCGCGATCGACTCGAACAGCGCCGTTTCCTCGCCGCAGATGTAGGCGCCCGCGCCGCGTCGCAGTTCGAGGTCGAACGCGAAGCCCAGTCCGCCCACGTCGGCGCCGAGCCACCCCGCGCTCCGCGACTCGGCGATGGCGTGCGCGATCCGCTCGGCGGCGAGGGGGTACTCGCCGCGGATGTAGACGTAGC
>JANLSF010000173.1:0-7055 GCA_031362285.1 Gemmatimonadota bacterium
AAGGGCGCCGACGCGCCGATCGCGGCGCAGGTCGCGGCCGTGCGCGAGCGGGTGCTCGCGCTCACGGGAGAGCCAGCGGCGAAGCGGTAGCGCGGCAATCGCCGCTCCGGCCAGGCGGGGCCACGCACAACGCACGCGGGGAGGCCGTCACCTGACGACCTCCCCGCTACGTGCATGTGGTACCGTGCGCTCGTTACGGAGCCGGCTCCACCACGGTGCTGCCGGCGAGCGTCACCGCCGTCTGCGCCATGAGTCGCCCATTCGCCGACGCGCCCGTGGCCAGCACGATCGCCGTCTGCGACAGGATCACCCCTTCCATGTGCGCCGTCGTGCCGATCTGGGCCACGCCGGTCACCTGCCAGAAGACGTTCTTGGCGAGCGCGCCGCCCGTGAGCAACACCTGGGTCGCCGAGGACTGCGTCAGGCCGCCGGCGATCTGGAAGATCCAGACGGACGTGGCGCTGCCGTTGAGCGTGACGTTCGTGGGAATCGTGACGGCGCTCGACCACTTGTAGAGCCCCGGCGGCAGCGTCAGCCCACCGATGTTGCCCGTGGCGAGCTCCGTGAAGTCGGGGGTGGTGCGACCGGCGGCATCCGTGTACGCCGCCTGCATGTCACCCACGGCCGTGGTCAGGTTGGCCGGCGTCGGCAGCGCGTAGCCCGGCGCGTAGACGTTGCCGGTCACCTGTGCCGAGGTGGAGAAGGCCCCGCCGGCGGGCAGGGTCAGCGAGAAGCCGGTGATGAAGGTGGCGGCCGCGGGGCTCAGCCCGATGTCGCCGGTGATCGCGGACGTCGGCACGGTGGACACCGCCGACTTGGCCAGGATCACGTAGTTGATCGCCGATCCCATGAGCACGGGGGCGAGCACCGAGCCGGCCGACACGTTGACCGTGGCGGAGCCGAGGATGGTGCCGCTCGTGGCGCGCACCGTGTTGGTGTACGTGCCGGGGGTGGCGCCGGAGGTGAACAGCCCGCCGCCGCTGATCGTGCCGCCGTTCGCGACGACCGACCAGACCGGGGTGATCACGATGACGTTGTTGCTGGCATCACGGCCCACGGCGATGAACTGTTGCGGAGCGTTGGGCGGCAGGACGACGGGCGCCGGCGTGAGGGTGATGGTCGCCAGGGCGCCCGCGGCCACCGCGACCGTCGCCGTGCCCGAGATGGTGCCGCTGGTCGCCCGTACCGTGTTGGTGAACGTGCCGGCCGTCGTGCCCGCGGTGAAGAGGCCGGTGCTGCTGATGGTGCCGCCGGCGGCCACCACCGACCAGACGGGGGAGATGGTCATGACGTTGTTGCTGGCGTCATGGCCCACCGCGACAAACTGCTGCGTGCCATTGATGAGCAGCGAAGCCGGGTTCGCGGTCACGGTGATGCTGGCAAGGACCTGCGGTGCGGATGGCGAATCGCCGCAGCCGGTGGCGGCGAAGCCCGCGGTCACGGCAACGAGTCCCGCGGCGAGGCGTCGAAGCCAGCGCGGCGACAACGTGTGGATGGACGTGGACATGTGAACTCCTGGTTGGGTGCGGCGCCACCGTGATTGGCGGGTGAATCGCGGGCCACGGACCTGATGGAGTCAGGTTACGCCGCCAAGGATCACGCAGGTATCGCTCAAGCGAGTGAATTGCGTGCGTCAGCCCGATGGGGGAGTCGACTGCGCAACGCTGTCAGTCCAACGGCGAGAGCCCGTGCCAGCCCGTGTTCCGTCCTTGGCGCGCGACGCGGCGCTCGCGGAAGGCGGTCTCCATGGCGGGGCGGAGCACGACCCGCTCCGCCACCTCGAGGGGAAGCTCGGCAGGTCGCCGGCCTGCGGTGTCGATGATCTCGTGTTCGGTCGTGGGGTGCATGGGCATGGGATGCTCGTCGCGTGAAAGGTCGCGGTACAGGTGAGCCACGGGGCGCGGCGCGCGCTCAGGCGCGGCCGTTGCCGGCATGGAGCGGCTCGGCGGGTGGAGCCGCGAGCTCCGCCTCGGCCTGGAGATGATGTCCGAAGTCCGGAATCAGGTCTCCGACCAGCTCGATCGCCCGCGTCATCGCCACGCCGACGAGCGCATTGATCACGCGGTCCACCGCCTGGTGCGCGGGAGATTCCGTGTACGCACCTGCGACGCGATTGGCGGGGGCGGCTTGGTTCCCGCGCGTCATGCCGCGCGTGGCGCGTCCGCGGCCCCGGCCGGCGAGCAGCGCGAGCAGGGCACCGGCGCCGAGGGCCAGGCCGATGGCGGGAAGGGGATGCCGCCGCACCTGCACGCGCCAGTCGGTGAGGTCGCGGGCCATGTCGCCCAGTATCGCGAGGTTGTCGGAGAGCGCGGCGGATTCATTGTCGATCGCGCGCTGGAGGTCCTTCGTTTCGTCGGTCATGACGCGAGCTCCTTGGGGAGGACGGGGGCGCGTGGCTCGACGGCGAGTCCCGCTGGCATGCGAGCGCGTCCGGCCACCACCAGGCCGGCCGCTGCCACGGCCACGGCGCCCCCCACGGCCAGCGCGGCCGCCCACGCGGGCATCAGCTGCGCCAGCGCCAGCATGCCGCCCAGCAGCAGGAAGAGGAGGGCGAGGATTGCGAGCGCGGCCGCGACCGCCAGCACGAGGGCAGCGCCACCAGCCGCGCGGAGGCCCACCTGCGCTTCGGCAATGGCCATCCGCAGTTCGGCGCGGACGATCCGGTCGACGTTCCCGCCGATGTCCCGGACCACCGCGCCGAATGAGCGTTCGGAGGCTGCGCTCATCTGCGGAAACTCAGTCGCGGCGGAACGCGCGACCGGCGAGGAAGCCGAGCACCGCCGCGCCGATCAGGAACTTGCCGGGGTTGGCCCGGATCATGGACTCGATGTCGCCGACCATGGCATGCGCACCGTGCTCGCGCATGTAATTGGCGGAAGCGCCGAGACGATCCGCTGTGGAGTGGGCGGCGCCGGCAATACGGTCACCACCGGCGTTCACGCGGGCGGCGGCGCCGTCGAGGGCGTCGGCCGTGGCCGTGCGGCCGGTGCGGAACGCGTCCGAGGCGAGTTCCTGTGCGCGGAGGGCGCCGTCCTGGAGGCTGGTGCTGAGGGTCGGGGAAGCCATGGTCAGTCTCGTGGGAAGGGAGGAGCGGAGGGTTACTGCGTGCCGTTCTTGCGCGAGTCGGCGTTGGCGACGATCACGATCTCGACGCGCCGGTTGGCCTGACGGCCGCCGTCGGTGTCGTTCGAGGCGATCGGCTCCATTTCGCCACGCCCTGCCGTGCGGAGGCGGCCCGCGGCCACGCCCTGCGTCACGAGGTACTCCGACGCCGAGATCGCACGGCGCTGCGAGAGCCCCTGGTTGTGGTCTGCGGTGCCGGTGCCGTCGGTGTGCCCGACGATGAGGATGTCGGTACTGGGGAACTTGCCGAGGCTCGACGAGAGCGCGCGGAGGTTCTTGGCCGCCTCGGCACGTACCTGGTCCGAGTCCACGTCGCACAGCAGGCTCGACGCGAAGGTGACCGCGATCCCCTCACCGACACGCGCGATGGACGCGCTGGGGATATCCTGCGCGAGCTCCTTGGCCTGCTGGTTCATCTGGTTGCCGATGATCATGCCGGCGGCACCACCAACCACCGCCCCGATGATCGCACCGCGAGCGGTCGAGCCGGTCTGCTTGTCGATGACACCGCCGGCCAGTCCACCGATCCCTGCCCCGACGGCCGTGCCGGTGGCCTTGTTGCCCCAGGAGGCGCACCCCGTGAGGGTCATCGCGGCGCAGGTGAGGGCGACGAACGCGCGTCGCGACGGGCGCGGAAGGGCAACGGGATGTGGCATGGAATCCTCGAGCGAAGAAGGGAGCGGAGCGAGCAGGACTCGTGCGGAAAGGCGCCTCAGACGGGTCGGCGCCCCTGAATCACGCGCAGGAGCCCGACGATGATCGCGATCACCAGGAGGACGTGGATCAGGCCGCCCATCGTGTAGGCGCTCACGAGGCCCAGCAACCAGAGCGCCAGCAGTACAACCACCAGGGCATTCAGTATCGGAGTCTCTCCATAGGTCCCGCGCGTTGCGAGCGACGTCCACGGTGGTGCGAGTCGCCACTGCATGCAGGGTAGGGCCGGCGAGCCCGGGCACCCATCACACGATGGGATGAAACAGTAGGTAGGCCCGGCTACACGACGGGCCACCGGTTGCCCGGTGACCCGTGGTGTCGAGCCGTCGCGGGCGCCGGCGTGCGCCCGGCGCCGCGGCGCCTACTTGGCCAATGCCTTGACCTGCTCGCTCAGCGCGATGACCTTCTCGCTCGCGTCGCGCACGGCGTGCGCGCCCTTCGTGGTCGCGCTGTCGGCGGCGTGCGCGACCTTGTCCAGCGTCGCGTCGACGTGCTGCTTGGCGGACGTGGCCAAGGCGTCGATCTTGTCGTGCGGCTTGTCCTGGGGCGTGGTCATGGCATCCTCGTGAAACGGTGGTTGGTGGGTGCGGAGTGGTGCGGCTTGGTGAGGCATGGAACACGGAGGCAGTCGCGGCGCTGCAAGTCCGGGAGCCGGCGTGCGCACGGTGCCTTAGTGGCGGCCCGGCAGCAGCAGCACGCCGGCGCCGAGCATGAGCACGAGGAGGCCGGTCCAGAAGGGCACGGTCGCGCCGCGCCGCCGCCTCGTCCTCCGATGAAGCACCGCGAACTTCACGGCCCGCGGGTCGGTCGTCTGGACGAGCTCGACGCACACCAAGCCGATCGCCCCGGTGCTGATGAGCAGGGTGGAGGCCAGCGTCAGCAGGTTCATGGGGCGTGCTCCCAGGATCTCGGCGTGGGGTTGGTCGTGCGGCGGGTCGCCGCACGACGCGCGTGCGCAGTCCTACCGCGCCGCCACGTGCAACGGCTGCGTCAGCGTGAACACCACCGACGTGCCGACCGGAACGATGATGTCGCGATAGGCATAGCGGACGGCCACGGCCGTGCCGGCGATCGCGCCCACTGCGCCGCCGATCACGGTGCTCCGGGTGTCCTTGCCGATGACCTGCCCCACCGCCGCGCCCACCGCCGTGCCGGCACCGATGCGCAGCGCCTCGTCGGACGTGATGCCGCGCCCCTTCATGTGATGCGGGACGGGATCCAGGGTGGCCGACACCAGAAACGATCGCCCGTGCACGGTGATGCCGGTGACGTTGAGCCACAGCCGCCCCTCGGGGCGGATCTGGTCGCTGCCGGGCTCCAGCTTGTCGATCGTGAGCGTCACGATCGATCCGGCGGGAATCAGAACGTGACCGCGGCCGTCGGAGACGTCGGTGCTGACGCTGGCCCGCACCGTCTCGCCCGACTTGTTGACGTTCGACGACAGGCCCGACTCGAGCGTGGCGCTCACCCGCGTGCCACTGGCGACGAGGCGCTCGGAGGGCGCGCTACTCGCGGCTCGCGCGGTCGTGCCGTCTCGCCCGGGCGCTTCCTTCGCATCGCCGTTCGTGCACGCGGCAACGCCGAGCGCGATGAGGCCCAACGCCAGTACGTGAATCCGAGGTGCGCTCGACATGATGGCTCCGTCCTGCAAGTGCGAAGAGGGACGCTCGGCGCACCAGGACAATCGGTGCGCACGACGCCCGCGAGGATTCTTCGGAGCCCCGGCGGACAGCAGGGAGCATAGGGACGGCGGCGGCGCCCCTCCATCGCACGAACGGATGAAAGGGGAACTAGGCCGGCGGGACTTGCGGTGTGGGGGGCCAACCGGCGGACCGACCGGCCAGCCCGCGGCGGCGTGGTCGGGCTACGCCGTCCCTTCGCGGTGCGAATAGGCGGCGATCTGCAGCCGCGTGTGCAGCGCCAGCTTCTCCATGACGTTCCGGACGTGACTCTTCACGGTGTGCGTGGCGATGTTGAGCCGCTGGGCGATCTCCTTGTTGCTCAGCCCCTCGCCGATGAGCTCGATGACCTCGCGCTCGCGGCGCGTCATGCGCACGTCCTCCAGAACCTCCGTGCGCCCCATGCTGCCCGCTTCGCGGGCGATCTGCGCGAACAACGATTCCGTCATGCGCGGCGGCAGCACCTTCTCGCCCTTGGCGACGGACCGGATGGTGGCGACGAACTCGTCGAAGGAGGCATCCTTGAGGACGAACCCCGACACCCCGGCGTTCACGTACTCGGCGATCTCCTCGTTCACCGGCACGAGGTCCATGAGGATGATGTGCGCCTCGGGCATCGCCAGCTTGAGGGCGGCCGCCACCCGGAGGCTGTCCTGGTCGCGCAGCCCGACGTCGAGGAGCAGCACCTGCGGCTTGGCCGCCACGAGCTGCGCGGTATCGGCGACCGCCGAGGCGACCACCCGCATGTCCGAGAGCTTGTTGAGCATGGCCGTCAGTGCATCGCGCACGAGCCGGCTGTCATCGATGATGGCGACGGAGAGGGTCGCGACCGGAGGCATTCGACCTCGAGGATGCAGGGAAACGGATTATTGCAATAGAGCGGTCGCGCGCGGGTTCGGCAACCAGCCCGGCCCCACAGCGCGTCGCCGTCCGGGGCGCGGAGTCCGCCACCGTCGGCACCGGTCACGGCGAGCGGTCTGCTCCCAACGGGCGATTGCGCCTCGGGGGGGCACGGCGGTACTGTGCGAAAACATCCGGATACCCACCTCAGGTGACCGGACGAATACCCGTTGGCCTTCTGCCGAGTACCTCGGCATCACCCGGGCGGTTGTCTTGACGCACCCCACGCTCCAGAGCTCGATCAACAGGCGGCACAAGATTCCAGTCACGATCCTCATCTGCGATGACGACGAGGACGACCGCATGCTCACGCAGCAGGCGCTCGAGGACGCCCACGTCTCGAACGACGTCCGCTTCGTGGAGGATGGCGTGCAGTTGCTCGACTACCTCCACCAGCGCCGTGCCTATGCCGGCGAGCATGGGTTGGCCCCGCGCCCGGGACTGATCCTGCTCGACCTGAACATGCCGAACATGGATGGGCGCGAGGTCCTGCAGAAGATCAAGCAGGACCCGGCGTTCTCCGACATCCCTGTCGTCGTGCTCTCGTCGTCGCGGCTCGACGAGGACATCGTCAGGTGCTACGAGCTCGGCGTGAACTCGTTCATCACCATGCCAGTCACCTTCTCGGGGCTGGTGGAT
>JANLSF010000435.1:0-2204 GCA_031362285.1 Gemmatimonadota bacterium
TCCACCCCCCGCTGGGCATGGCCCACGGCTGCCTCATATCGCCCCGCGCAGAGACTGGAGAAGCCGAGAATCACGTTCGCGTACCCCGAGAGCGGATCAAGCTCGTACAGGCGAGTCAGCTCCACCAACGCTTCGTCATCACGCCCCGCCGCCCACTGAAGAAAGAACAGCCCGTACCACGCCCTCGCCTGCGGGTAGTTCGGATTCAGTTCGAGCGCCCGCTTGAACTCCCGTTCGGCGAGCGCATAGTCGAGCTCATACAACATCGTGGCGCAGGCCAGCGCGCTGTGCGCCTCGGCGAGGTCGGGGTCGAGCACCAAGGCCCGGCGTGCCGCCTCCAGCGCCTGTGGCATGGCGACGCGCGCCGCGCTAAAGCCCGAGTACGCGGACGTCGTGTATCCGTCGGCGAGCCCCGCCCACGCCTGCGCATACTCGGCGTCGAGCGCCACCGCCTCGTTGAAGCACTCGAGGGCCTTGAGGATGCTCTGCCCACGCCGGTAGAGCAGCGCGCGCCCCTTCAGGTAGAGCGCGTAGGCCTCCAGGTTCGTCGTGGGCGCCTTGCCCGCGGCCGCGCCACGCCCCACAGCCAGGGAGAGCCGCAGCCGTTCGGCGATCGTGGCAGCAATTTCGTCCTGCACCGCGAACACGTCCTCGATCACCCGCTCGTACCGTTCCGACCAGAGCTGGTAGCCGTCGGCCGCATCGATCAGCTGCACCGTGATCCGCAGCCGGCTTCCCGCGCGCCGCAGCGTCCCCTCGAGGATCGTGGCGACGCCGAGCTTTGCGCCGACCGATCGCAGGTCCTCGTTCTTCCCCTTGAAGGAGAAACTCGAACTCCGCCCGGCCACCCGGAGCCCCGGGATCTGCGCCAGCGCATTCAGGATCTCCTCGGTCACGCCGTCGGCAAAGAACTCGTCCTCGGGGTCGCGGCTCAGGCTCGTGAACGGCAGCACGGCCAGCGACCTCTCCGGTGCGGCCGCCGTCTCCTTCTGGCCCTCGGCCACGGCGAGAGCGCCGGCGAACAGCGCCGCGGTCTCGAAGCGATCGATCGGCGTGCGCGCGAGCGAGCGCTGCAGGGCGCGCGCCACGGGACGTGGAATGCCGTCGCGCAGCGCGGTGACGTCGGCCGGGGTCTGCACGAACCGCTTGGCGATCACTGCCTGCGCGTTCGGCCCCGTGAAGGGCGGCTCGCCCACGAGCATCTCATACAGCACGCAGCCCAGCGAGTAGAGGTCGCTGCGGCCATCCACCGTCTCGCCCACGGCCTGCTCGGGACTCATGTACGCCGGCGTCCCCACGCTCATCCCCGCCTGCGTGAGCGTGTCGCCCCCCGCCTCGCTCACCGCCTTGCCGATGCCGAAGTCGGCCACCAGGGCGTGGCCATCCTGCAGCATGATGTTCTCCGGCTTGATGTCGCGGTGCACGACGTCGTGCCGGTGCGCGTGGTCGAGGGCGCCGGCCACTTCGGTGGCAATGCGCACCGCGTCGGCCACGGGCAGCTGCCCCACCGCGTTCATCCGGTCGCGCAGCGACTGACCCTGCACGTTGGGCATCACGTAGTACAGCGCGCCGCCGGCCTCGCCGCTGTCGAAGAGCGGCAGGATGTGCGGATGCGCGAGCTTCGCGGCGAGCTGGATCTCGCGCAGGAACCGCTCGCGGCCCACCGACTCGGCCAACTCGGCGCGCATGACCTTGATCGCCACGTCGCGGCCGTGCTTGAGGTCGCGGGCCAGGTAGACGGTCGCCATGCCGCCGGCGCCCAGTTCGCGCTCCATGCGGTAGCGGTCGGCGATCGCGACGAAGAGGCGGTCGGGGGTCTCGGGCATTGGGGGGAAATCTCCCACGAACACGGGGGAATTGCTACTATGGTCGTCACCAAAGGAGCCCCATGCACATCGAGACGTTTGAACTGGAACGGAACCAGTCGCTCTACGAGAACGAGGTGGAGATCAACCTCACCGAGAGCGGGGTGGAGCCGCTCACGCTCGCCGAGCTGCTGTCCCCCGAGGAGCTGGCCGAGCTGATGCGGCTCCGCCTGGGGTACAACCACACCGAGGGCACCCCCGAGCTGCGCCGGGCGATTGCCTCGTGGTACCCAGGAGCGACCGAGCACGACGTGCTCGTCACCATCGGCGCGGCCGAGGCCAACCTTCTCGCCGCCTGGTCGTTGCGCGAACCCGGTGACGCGCTGGCCTTGATGGTGC
>JANLSF010000470.1:0-2461 GCA_031362285.1 Gemmatimonadota bacterium
GGTCGGTGGCATATCGCCCGGTAAAGGCGGGACCACGCACTTGAACTTGCCCGTTTTCGACACCGTCGCCGAAGCGGTCGAGAAGACCGGCGCGACCGCGAGCGCGATCTACGTGCCGCCGCCGTTCGCCGCCGACGCGATGATGGAAGCCGCCGCGGCGGGCATCCAGCTCGTCGTCTGCATCACCGAAGGGGTGCCCGTCCTCGACATGACGCGCGTGCGTCCCTTCGTGCAGGAGAAGGGCGCCCGCCTGCTCGGCCCGAACTGCCCGGGGCTCATCAGCCCGGCCGACAAGGCCAAGGTCGGCATCATCCCGGGGCGCATCTGCACGCCGGGTCCCGTGGGCGTCGTCTCGCGCTCGGGCACGCTCACCTATGAAATCGTCTACCAGCTCACGCGCGCCGGCATCGGCCAGACCACGTGCGTCGGCATCGGGGGCGACCCGATCAACGGCACCAGCTTCATCGACGCCCTCGAGGCGTTCGAGAAGGATCCGGCCACGAAGGCGGTGGCGATGATGGGGGAGATCGGCGGCACGGACGAGCAGGAGGCGGCCGATTTCATCAAGCATCACATGAAGAAGCCGGTCGTCGGCTTCATCGCCGGGCAGACCGCGCCGCCGGGGCGCCGCATGGGCCACGCCGGGGCCATCATCTCCGGCTCGGCCGGCACCGCCGCCGAGAAGATCGAGGCCTTCAAGGCCGCCGGCATGGGCGTCGCCCAGCGCCCGAAGGACTTCGTTCAACTGATCCAGGAGCGACTCAAGTAATGGCTGGCACGCGAACCCTCACGATCATCAAGCCCGACGCGTTCGCGTCGGGCAAGGCCGGGCGGATCATCGCCCACCTCGAACAGGCAGGCTTCAAGCTCCGCGCCTCGCGCGTGATGCACCTCTCGACGGCGCAGGCCGAGCAGTTCTACGACGTGCATCGCGAGCGGCCGTTCTTCCGGTCGCTGGTGACGTTCATGACGCAGGCCCCCTGCATGCCCATCGTGCTCGAGCGCGAGAACGCCGTGGCGGAGCTGCGCACGGTGATCGGCAGCACGGACCCCAAGGAAGCCGCCGACGGAACGGTCCGGAAGCTGTACGCGGTGAGCAAGGAGTCGAACGCGATCCACGCGAGCGACTCCGACGAGAACGCGCAGCGGGAGAGCACCTTCTTCTTCGCGGAAACGACGCTGCTGGGCGCCCGGTGAGGCGTTTGGCGGCACGTTGAACCGCGGCCGGCCCGGGAGTCTCCGGGCCGGCCGCGGTCGTTCGGGCCCGCACGGTCTGCGGCATGGTCTAGCCGGGCGCGAACGGTGGAGGTAGAGTCGGTCCATGCGCGCGAGTTGTCGATTCATGTTCGCGGCCGTCGCCGCGCCCTGTTTCGCGGTGGCGCCCCTCGGCGCCCAGGCGATTCGTGGACGGGTCACGGAGCTGGGGAGCGGCGCCGGGGTACCGGCCGCCGAAGTCGCCGTCTTTCGCGATGGGCTGCCCGTGGCAAACGCCCGGACGGACTCCACCGGGTTCTTCTTCGTCGAGATTTCCGAGATCGGCGCCTATCAGATGTTGGCCCGGCGCGTGGGCTTCTTCGGCGGGGTCGTGGCCGAGGTGAAGCTCGCAACGCGCGACACCTTCGAGCTGCTCGTGCGGATGGAGCGTATCGTCCAGACGCTCCAGACGCTCAAGGTGGAGGGTGCCCGCGCCGGTATCGACTTCACCCGGGGCTTCGACGAGCGGCGCAGCAAGGGAATCGGCACGTTCCTCAGCCGACAGCAGATCGAGAGGAAGGGGTTCCAGCGCGCGCCAGAGCTCGTGTACGGGCTGCCGGGGTACCAGCTGATGCCGGACGCGACGGAGCGGTTCGGTCAGCCGATAAGCGTTATCGTGTCAACGCGAGCCTCCGGACTGGGCGCGTGCACCCCGGCGCTGTTCGTGGACGGCTTTCCAGTCGATCCCGAGAGCCTGTACCGCGACTACTCGTCGAACGACATCGAGTCGATCGAGGCGTATCAGTCCTCCCAGGTGCCCGCTCGCTTCTCGATGGGCCGCTCGCTCTGCGGTGTGGTGCTGTTCTGGACCCGCAGCCGGAGCGGGAAGGACCCCTAAACCCGCCTAAGTCCAGTATTGACGCAGACTTGAACTCCGGCCACTTCCCGCGTATGTTTCGGGTTTATGCTGTCCTTTGACATCCGCTCCCTCGAATACCAGGCCGAGACGGTCGACGATGACCTGCCGACCACCGATTCGGTCTGGGAGGAAGCAGACGGTCGCCCCGACGTGGCAGTCCACGTCAGCGGCCGCCTTCTCGCCGTGGGGGCCAACCGCTTCTATTTCAGCGGTAACTTCGACGGGCTTCTCGCCACCACGTGCCGGCGCTGCCTCACGGCAGTGAAGGTTCCCGTGGCCGAGGAGGCCCACTTCTTCTACGCCGAAGCCGGCGCCGACGAAGCCGACGACCCGGATGTGTACCTGATC
>JANLSF010000498.1:0-8011 GCA_031362285.1 Gemmatimonadota bacterium
CTGCGCGCCACCGGCGAGCGTGCGCCCCCGGACCGGCTCGTCCCAGGTGTGCACCAGCGCGGTGAGGTCCCAGCTTGCGCCCCCCTTCCGCCGACCGAGCCCGAGCGAGACGATTCCCTCGTCGGTCGCGAAGGGCGACAACTCGACCTGCTGGTTGTTGAGCACCACGAGCCGGCGCACGTCCTCGATGGCCGCCGTGGCGCGAAGCACGATCGGCACGAGCGCCGACAGCGCCTCGGATTGCCGTTCGAAGGCGACGGTCATCTCCTGCCGGAACTTGCCGAGCTTGCTCGCGAACGCCGCGGCGAACTCGCTGCCCCAGACGCCGTGTTCCGCGGTGCCGAACCAGAGGCGCCCTGCCATGTCGTTGTCGTAGGCGACGCCGAGGGCCGCCACGCGAGCCGGCGTGCGGTCCACCGCGACGTCGAGCCGGACGTCGTCGCCGCTGCCCGTGGGGTTGAGCCAGACCCCGGTGTAGTGCTCCGACACGGCGAGGTCCCCGAGGCGCGCGGCCAGCGACTCCGGCGAAAACGCGCGCCCCGGCTCGACGTCCAGCCGGCGCCGAAGCGCCATGCGGTCCATGGGACGCTCGTCGTTGACGGTCACCTGCGTCAGCCGCGTGGGCATGACGGGCGAGCGCGCGACGCCGAGCGGCCGGATGCACCGGGCGGTGCCGAACGCCGAGTCGGCGGCGATCCGTCCGCTCGCGAAGAGCGAGTCGGCGCGCGCGCGCGAGAAGTCGAGGTTCTCCACCTTCTCGGTGTGGTGCTCGATGACGACGTCGTCGGGGCCGCGCGGAATGGAGTCGTTCCAGAACAGGAACTCGGCCAGCTGGCCGGCGACGGTCAACGGGTCCCGATACGCGCGGAGGTCGGTCTCGCGTTCCGCGAGCCGCGAGATGATGAGGCGCTCGGCCCCCAGCTTCCGCGCCACGCGATGCGGGATGTTCTCGGAGAGCCCCCCGTCGACGAGCGCCACGCCGGCGATGCCGACGGACTGGAACACGAGGGGAATCGCGAACGAGGCCCGCACGGCGAGCGCGAGGTCGCCCTGTCCGATGGAGACGGCGCGCCGGGTGCGGAGGTCGGTCGCGACGGCGCGGAACGGGATGGGCAGCGAGTCGAACTGGCCGCGCGCGAGCAGGTTGCCGCGCAGCATGATGGACGACATCATCGCGTTCACGTCGGCCTCGCGCACGGCGCCCGTCCGCAGCCGGTAGCCGGTCTCGACGTCCCGTTCCCAGACCGCCACGGCGCCGAGGTCGCCGAGGATCTCGGGCAACTCGGGGTTGTAGCCGCGGATGATGCTGCCGAGGGGGAGGGCGCGCGTGATCGCCTCGATTTCCTTCCCGCTGTAGCCGCTGGCGTAGAGCGCGCCCATGATCGCGCCGATGGACGTGCCGACGATCAGGTCAGGCCGGATGCCCAGGGAGTCGAGCGCCCGGAAGACCCCCGCGTGGGCGAACCCCTTCGCGCCGCCGCCACCGAGGACCAGCACGGTCCGCGCCGGCACGCACGCCGCCGCCTGCGCGCGGAGCGCCCTTGCCGGGCCGCCGAGCAGCGTCATCGCCGTGACGAATGTCACCACGGCGCGCCGACGACGGAGGGACCAGATGGACGTGCTGCAGAGTATCATTGGGGTGCCCGAACGGTACGCGGTCCCTCTCGGCCGCGGCACCCCTACTACACCACCTCCGAGACTCCCCCCCCCATGCGCGCATCCATCCGGCTTGTCGTCCTCGGGCTGGCCGTCAGCCTCGCGCCCGCCGCCCTGCAGTCCCAGGCCAAGCCGGCCCCGCCGGTGGAGATCAGCGCCGACCTCGGCTTCGTGAATACCTCGGGCAACACCGACGTCACCACCCTGTCGGCCAACGAGAAGATCGTGCTCAATAGCGGGGCGTGGAAGCTGACCCACTACTTCGCCACGGTGTACGGCAAGATCAAGGACAGCGTCAACACCAGCATCTGGCGCACCGGCCTGCGCGGCGACCGCTCCTTCTCCGACAAGTTCGGCGTCTTCCTGCTGGTCAACTACGACAAGAACCGGTTCGCCGGCATCGCGGGACGGTGGGAGCAGGGCGCGGGCGTGCAGTGGAAGGCGCTGGCCGAGAACGACGACAAACTCGACGTCGAACTCGGCATCTCGGCCATCCAGCAACAGGCGATCGCCCCCGCCGCCGATCGCAACTTCGCCTCCGGACGCAGCGCGCTCATCTACAAGCACAACTTCACCGACAAGAGCTACGTCCAGCAGAACGTCGAGTACCTGACGAACCTGCAGAACGGCCCCGACTGGCGCATCAACACGGAGTCGGCCATCATCGCGCCGTTGTCGCAACAACTCGCGATCAAGGTGAGCTACGTGGTGCGCTACCAGAACCTGCCGGACCCCGGCTTCCGGGCCGCCGATCGCATCTTCGCGACCGGCATCCAGTTCACGTACTAGTCGCCGCCTCGGGACGCGCCATGCGCCACGCCATTCGCACCTGCTGCCTCGCCGCCCTGGTCACGGCCCGCGCGGCTTCGGCGCAGACCCCGGGCTCAGATTCCGCCGACGCCCGGACCGACAACATGTGGCACCCGTCGGCCCGCATCGGCGGCGTCGCGCTCGGCGTGCCGCAGCAGCTTTCGGCGTCCGTGATGCTGGGCGCCGAGCGCTACTGGGGCGCCGGGACCCGCCGGCACACACAGATGTGGTACCTGCGGCTCGAGCCGGGCCTCACCGCCAGCAAGGCGGCCATCGGCGTGGGAGCGTGGCAGCAGGCGGACCAGGGCGGGGGCGCCACGCTGCAGGCGTCGGTGCTGCGCACGTACGGCAGCCCGTGGACCGCCCCCACCAACGGGACGTACTGGGGCGTGGAGGCCCGCGCCTTCGTGTGGCTGACGGGACCGTGGGTCGGCTACTTCCAGCGCGTGGACGGCGGCGGAAAGGACGCGTTCATCAGCGCGGGCATGGCTGTCGGGTTCTGACCGGCGCGCGCGGCCCGTCGAACGGACCGCCGAGTGTCAGGGAAAGCGCACGAGGTCGTTGTCCACGGGCATGATGCGGTTCAGCGCCCGCGGCCGCGCGAACGCGCACCCGGTGCCGATGCCCGTGCAGCGGCCCACCAGCACCAGCGATTCGTGCACGTAGGGAATGCCCTCGGCCGCGAGCGGCGCGCTGGCGTCGGCCAGGTGAAAGTGCAGGTGTGGCTCGGTGGAGTTGCCCGAGTTGCCGAGCTTGGCGAGCACCGTGCCGCGCTTCACGCGGTCGCCCAGTTTCACTCGCATCGACCCCGGCCGCACGTGGGCGTAGAAGGCGTACCGCCCGCCCCCGATGTCGAGGATCACGTGATTGCCGCCGACGGTCTCGAGGGTGATCGGCACGGCGCGCGACTGGGCGCCGGGAATGTTCTCCGGAATCCCATCCTTCACGGCCACCACCTTCCCGTCGGCCACGGCGAGGACGTCGAGATCGTGTGCGTAGTACTTCGTGTTGTCGAGCGAGTCGCCCTTGTGCGTGTTGAAGGTCGTGTCCAGCAGCACGTAGTCGATGGCGAAACGCTGCGCGATGACCGGCAGGCCGTCCAAGGGGATCATCGCGCGACGATGTCCCGAGCCGTTGGAGGGACCGTTGGCCGCCAGCCACGGGCCACCCCGGAGCGGGGGCCCGAGGGCGGCGACGTCGCGGGTCACGGGCAGGTCGGGGAGGGTGAGCGTGCGGACACCGATCGAGTCGGAGAGAGTCAGCCGGTGACGCAGCGCCGCCGGTCGGGTTCCAGCCGGCAGCGCCACGGTGACGAAGAGCACGGCGCGCAGGCCGCCCGCAATGGACTGGCGCTGGGCAAAGGGCACGGCGCCAAGCCCCGGGCGCGACAGGTCGCGACTCAGCCCCGAGTCGCCGACGATCTGCAAGACCGCACCCGACGCGGCATCCGAGATCTCGAGCGACGTCCAGCGAAGTTCCTTGCGCTCGAGGTTCGTCAGGAGAAGCTCGTACGTGAGGACGTCGCCGTTCCGGCCACTCGCGATCGCCGGCGCCTTGGGCACGCGCGCTTCGACCAGCGCGGGGCGGTCGGCCAGCTGCGAGCGGACCGTGGTGGGCACACCGGGCAGCACGCCAAGCAGGGCAATCGCGAATCGCGCGCGCATGGGAATCGGGGACAAGGGTGGCGGAGGGTGCCTGACAGCGCGAGGCACCGTCAGATGGTACGGTTGGGCAAGTCGCTTCGCCATGGGGGCGGACGGCGTGGCGGGAGGGGCTACGAATGCTCGGCGAACTCAAGACGGACGAGATCGAGGCGCTGCTGCACAGCCAGTGGGTGGCACGGCTGGGGTGTCATGCGAACGGGCTGACATACGTGGTGCCGATCAGCTATGCCTATGATGGGCGGGCGGTCTACGGCCACACGACCCCCGGTCTCAAGCTGCGGATGCTGCACGAGAACCCGGCGGTGTGCGTGCAGGTGGACCAGGTGGACAACCTGGCCACCTGGCGCAGCGTGGTGGCGTGGGGCCGGTTCGAGGAGCTCTCCAGCATGGCCGCCGCCGATGCCCTGCGGCTACTCGTGAAGCGATTCACCCCCATGATGACCGGTGAGGCATCCACCCCCACCCACGGCCATCTGGCGTCGCACGAGCCACCGGTGGCTGGGCGCCACGGCGTGGTGTTCAAGATCGCGCTCGACCGGAAGACGGGGCGCTTCGAGCGGATGCCATGACGCCGGCGCCGGCGCGACTCACGCGCGGTAGCGCCGCAGCCACTCCTCGCTCCAGCTCACAAAGGCGCCCGCGTGGATGGCCGCGCGCGCGTCGCGCAGGAGGCCCATCACGAAGGCCAGGTTGTGCAGCGCGAGGAGCCGGGGGCCGAGCGGTTCGTCGGCGGCAAAGAGGTGGCGCAGGTAGGCGCGGTCGTACTGCGTGCAGCCGAGGCAGGGGCAACCCTCCACGAGCGGCGCGCGGTCGAGCCGATGGGTCGCCTTGGCGATCTGCAGCGTGCCCTCGGGGGTGAAGGCGGTGCCATGCCGCCCCATCCGCGTGGGCGCCACGCAGTCGAACAGGTCCATGCCGCGCCGCACGCCCTCCACGAGGTCGTCGGGAAAGCCGACCCCCATCAGGTAGCGCGGCCGGTCGCGCGGCAACTCGGACGCGCACAGGTCCAGCGTGGCGTACATGTCGGGCTTGGGTTCTCCGGTCGAGAGCCCGCCCACGGCAACGCCCGCCCAGTCGCCGGTGGACAGGATGCCGCGGATGGATTCGCGGCGGAGTTCGGCGTGCACCCCGCCCTGCACGATCGGGAAGAGCGCCTGCATGGGCGCGCACCGTTCGTCGTTGGTGGACGCGAGCGGAGGCGTCCCGTGCGGAGTGCTCACCTCGCCGAGCGGCGCGCGGCCGTCGCGCTGCAACCGGTCGAATTCCACGCGGCATCGCTCGAGCCAGCGCAGGCTGCGTTCCATGGCGGCGCGCGCGGGCGCCATCTCGCTCCCCCCGGCAATCAGCTCGTCGAGCTGCATGATGACGTCGGCGCCCAGGTTGCATTCCACCTGCATCACCCGCTCCGGCGTGTACGCATGCAGTGCGCCGTCGAGCTTGCTGCGGAACGCCACCCCGTCTTCCGTCACCGTGCGGTAGCGCGCCAGCGAAAACACCTGGAAGCCACCGGAGTCGGTGAGCATCGGGCCGTCCCAACGGGCGAAGGCGTGCAACCCGCCCAGGGCGCGCACCATGGCATCGCCGGGTCGCAGGTACAGGTGATACGCGTTGCTCAGCACCATGCGCGCGCCAACGGCGGCCACTTCGGGCATGGTGAGGCCGCGGATGGCGGCGTGCGTGCCCACCGGCATGAAGGCCGGCGTCTCGACGGCGCCATGCGGGGTGGTGAAGGTGGCGGCGCGCGCCGCGGCCTCGGTGGCCTCGACCCGGAAGGCGAACCGTGCGTCACTCACGCGCGAGCGCCCCACCCCCAGGGGAGCTGGCGGGTCATGCAGCGTATGGAAGCGCGGGGACGACGGGCCATGCGCGGCAAGCTATCGGGCGTGCCGCCTTTGGCGCGACGACGTCGCCGATGCTACGATTGCTGGACGCGCCCCTCCGCTCGATCCCGTCTGGAGACCGGACATGTCCCGTACTTCCCAGTTGCGTACCGTCCGTCGCATGGCCACCGCGACGCTGCTCGCCCTCGCCGCTGTCCGCCCCGCCCTCGCCCAGGACGCGGCCACCCTCAAGAAGCTCGAGGGGTTCGACGGCTACATGGCGCAGGTCATGAAGGACTGGAACGCGCCGGGCATCGGCGTGGCCATCGTCGTCAAGGACAAGCTCGTCTTCGCCAAGGGGTACGGCTATCGCGACTACGGCCGGAAGCTGCCGTTCACGCCGAACACGCTCATGCAGATCGCCTCGAACAGCAAGCTGTTCACGGCGACCGCGGTGGGACTGCTGGTGGAGGAGGGCAAGCTGACGTGGGACCAGCCGGTGCGCCGCTACGCACCGCAGGCGGTGTTCTTCAACGACGAGCTCAACAACACGGTCACCCTCCGCGACATGCTGTCGCACCGCACCGGCATCACGCGGCACGACCTGATCTGGTACAAGTCGTCGTTCACGCGCGCCGAGCTGTTCGACCGCCTCAAGTACCTCGAGCCGGCGCAGCCCATCCGCACGACCTTCCTGTACAACAACCTGATGTACGCGGCGTCGGGGCACATCATCCAACTGCTCACGGGCAAGACGTGGGAGCAGACGGTACGGGAGCGGTTCTTCGGACCGCTGGCCATGCCGACGTCCATCTTCGACGTCGACGAGATGCTGGCCACTCCCGACCACGTGGTGCCGTTCACCGAGCGGCGCGACTCGCAGGAGCTGATCCCGATCGCGCCGTACAAGGAGCAGGCCGGCGTGGGGCCGGCCGGCTCGATCGTCAGCTCCGTCACCGAGATGTCGCACTGGCTGATCGCGCAGATGAATGGCGGTCGGTACAACGGCCAGCAGGTGATTCCCCAGGCCGTCATCAAGGCCACCCTGTCGCCGTCGATTGCCCTCCCCAACACCGCCCTCGAGACGCGCGGCTGGGGCGAGGTGCTGAACTCAGCGTACGGCATGGGACGCTGGACGGCGTCGTACCGGGGGCACCTGCTCGCCTTCCACGGCGGCGACCTGCCGGGCACGCACTCGCAGGTGAGCTTCATGCCGCAGGACTCGGTCGGCGTGATCGTCTTCGTCATCGGCGACCACGCGCAGCCGCTGTACAACGTCGTGAGCTACAACGTCTACGAGCGGCTGCTCGGGATGTCGCTCACGCCGTGGAGCGAGCGGCAGAACACGATCCGGCTCAAGAACAAGGCGGCCAACACGGCGGCCCGCGCCTCGGCCGGCTCGGGGCAGGTGAAGGGAACGCGCCCCTCGCACGAGCTCGACGATTACGTGGGCGAGTTCATGCACCCGGCCTACGGGCTGCTCGCCGTCACGCGCGAAGGCGCGGGGCTCGCCAGCGAGATCCACACGATGCGACGGTCCCTCACCCACTTCCACTACGACCGGTTCGACACGCCGGACGACGAACGGGACGGCAAGCTCGCCCTCAACTTCGGCACGAATCCGCAGGGAGACATCGAGACGGTCACCGTGTCGGTGGACGAAGGCGAGGTGACGTTCACGCGGCGGCCGGCGGCCATCCTGAGTGCCGTGACCACGCTGCAGCAGTACGTGGGCGAGTACGTCACGCCAAGCGGCGCGACCGTCCGGGTGCAACTGCGCGAGACCGGGGAGCTTGGCGTCCTTTCGCCGGGACAGCCGTTCCAGCCGCTCATCCCGTGGAAGCCGCACACCTTCAAGATCAAGGAATTCTCCGACATCACGGTGCGCTTCGACCTGACGGACGGCAAGGTGGTGGCGCTCGTGCAGGTGGACCCGAGCGGCGAGCACCGGAACCCGCGGAAGTAGGGAGACCCGCGCCGGGCGCGCGCAACCATGAGCTACGTCAACTCATCGCCGTCGGTTTCCTCCGCGCGCCGACGTGATCGCGATGCATCCGCGCC
>JANLSF010000501.1:0-7064 GCA_031362285.1 Gemmatimonadota bacterium
GGCGAGGTTCACGGCCGTCGTCGTCTTGCCGACGCCGCCTTTCTGGTTCGCGATGGCGAGGATGCGAGTCACGAAGGGTTCCGCGGGCTGGGGGCCGCCGCCGGCTGCGGCGACAAGGTGACGAATATACGCCGCGCCGCCCGAATTGCTCGCCGGGGTGTTTCACGTGAAACACCCCGGCGAGTCCACATGTGAACATGGGGAAAGCGCTATCGCGCGCTTGGGACGAACCGCCAACGGCTGCTCACGCGCACCACCAGGGCCTGCGTTCCGTTCGCAATCGGTGTCTCCTGGGCGTCCGCCGCCCGCGCCGACATCGACATCACCCGCACTGGAGGCACCGGTGCAGCTTCGAATTCCGCCGAGCTCAGCTCGAGCAGCCCCCCGATGCTCCCACCCGCCGCCTTGGCCATCACCTCGGCGTCCGCGCGCGCCTGTTCAACGGCCTGCGCCAGCGCCTGACGACGCGCCGTCTCCACAGTCGACGCGTACAGCTCGAGCGAACTGACGAGATTCGACCCCTTCGAGAGCGCCGCGTCGATCACCCTGCCCGTCTGCTCGACGCTCAGGATCCGCACCTTGATGGTATTCCTCACGACATAGCCAATCAGCTCCGACTGCTGCTTCTGCTGGTTCCAACGCTGTTCCGGTTGCACGCTGTAGTCGGTCGTCGACAGGTCGGCCGGGGCCACCCCGATGGCGCGTAGCGTGTCGAACACGAGACGCTGTAACCTGGCGTTCTCCTGCGAAGCCGCCGCCGCCTGCGGTCGGCGGGTCTCAACCGTCAGCGAGAGCATCGCGCGGTCCGGCGTCACTTTCACTTCGCCGCGTCCCGACACCACGACCTGCGGCACCGGCTCGCGCTCCGGTGCCACCCCCTGTGCGTTGGCGCGTCGTCCGGCGGATCCGAGCAACAGCAATCCCACCACGACCGCCGACGCGGCCCGAGCGAACGGCACCGTGGGGCGGGGCTGGCCGAGCAGGTCGGCCGGCGGGGGCAGCTGCGTCGGCCGGCGAAGCCCAGCAACGCCGTGGTCCATCGAGGCAGTCGGCGGAGGTGCGGAGTGGATGCGGCGGATCATGTCGATCTCCGGAAGGTGCCAGCCAAGGGCGGGCTGGGCATGATTAGTATCACTCGGCTACTAACAAACATAATTCGTAGCACTTTGCTACGAATGCGCGGCCCCCAGTGGGGCGCGGCGCCACGGAAGACGCGCCAGGCCATGGAACTTGCACATCAGGCGCTCCGCCGCTTGCCCCACAGGCCCGCTCCGGGGTAGCCTGTTCCCGGTCGGTCCATCGGAGCCGGCGGAGTGCCCGTCGCACCGCTCCCTCCCATTCCGACTTGACGCGATTGCCACGGGTACCCCCGGGCACCGCCAGCGGTTCGGACCTCCCTCGCTTCCCTCCTGCGCCATGCCAATCCAGCTCTCAGCCGATCATCCCACACTGCTCATCCGGAAGGCGGCCTTTGAGCGCGCCGGCCTGGTGCGAGCCGCGATCGACACGCGGCTCGGCCTCACCGCAGACGAGTTCGTGGTCGAAGGCGAGCTGGTGGCGATCGGCCCGATCCTCGACGAAGACGCGCTTGGCGCTTTCATCACGGATCTTGAGGCCCTTGGGCTTGAGTGGTTTGAAGATGTCTTTGAAATGAGCGGTAACTGGCCCGAGTGGTTAAGGCTCTTCGCGCGAGCCGTCTGACCGAAAATCGCCAGCAAGGCGTAGCGCCGTCGGTCTAGCGCTTCGGATCGCCAACAGACGCAGCCGGCGCACTCGCGGGGTTGGTGCTCGCCGGCCCATGCCGCAGCATGCCCTCCCATCCGCACGCCGGACACCAGCTCGTCCGGAAGAAGGGCGCGATGCGGTTCCACACCGGATGCGCCATGCGGAGCGTCGGGGCATCGCACAACGGGCAGCGGTCGCTCCGCGGCAGCAGCAGCACGAACACGAGCGTGGCCGCCATCACACGGAGCACCAGCAGCACGGCGAACGCGCCCACGAAGATCACGGCATCCGACATCTGCTCGCTCCCGTTCCTTCACGCGCACCACGGACGGCGCGCGCGGCGATCTGAGGCTACAGCCGCGCCTCCACTTGGCGCCACGATTCCACCCAGGCAACCCCGTCAACAAGGCGGTCGATGACCACCTCCGTTCCCTCGGTCATGTCGGCGCCGTCCAGCGTGCGGGCCGGCGTCACCTCGGTGCGACCGTTCATGCGCCAGGTGATTTCACCGGCACGCGCGGCCGCGATCGCCCGGGTGACGAGCGCGGGAAGGCCCTGCACCACGTAGCGCGGGTCATCGTCCGGATCAGCCGGGGCACGTGGGTCCAGCGCCCACCACCGGACCCAGCCGGCCAGTCCCACCGACGCGCCGGCGACTGCCAGGCTGGTGATCAGGATGGTAGCCGTTCCCCATCCCGTTCCCCGCGACAACGCGGCCCCGGTGAGGCCAAACGAGGCCAGCACCGACGCGGCCAGGGGGGTCAGCAGCCGAGCCCGCGCGCGCCGCGTGGCGGCGGCACTACCCGACTCCTCCGTACCCGGCACGGCGTCCTTGAGCACGCCGCCGAGCATCAGGCGGAGCCCCAAGCCGACGCCGCACAGCAGCGCGATCACGTACAGCACGAGCATCACGAACTCCTAGGCGCCGAGGTATTTCCGGAACCATCCGATCGTGCGTGGCCACGCCGCCTTGGTCGCGGCCAGATTGGCGCCGTTGGCCCCGTCCTGCGCGCGCAGGAAGCCGTGGCCGGCCCCGGCAAAGATCTCCTTTTCGTACGTGCGACCGAGCGCCTTGAGCGTGCTGTCGGCGTAGCCGATGGTCGCGTTCACGCGCTGATCGTTTTCGCCATAGAGGCCGAGCACCGGCACCTTCACGTTCGGCAGTAGCTCCGCCTTGGGGCTGGTGCCGTAGTAGACCACGGCGGCGCCGAGGCCGGGGGCGTTGAACACGGCATGGTTGAACGTGGCCGACCCGCCCCAGCAGTATCCCACGACGCCGTACTTCTTGGCGGCCGCTGGCAGCGACATCCCGTAGCGTCCCGAGGCGGCCACTCCCTTGTTCATCTCGTCCACCGTCACGGCGCGAATCAGCTTGGTGGCCGAGTCCGTGGCCAGTTCGTCGCTCGAGGGACCGCCGCGCTTCTGCGAAAGCAGGTCCGGCGCCACCGCGATGTAGCCGTCGGCGGCCAACTGGTCGGCCACGCCGCGCACCCAGCTGGAAAGCCCGAAGATCTCGTGGATGACCACGACCACCGGCGCGCTCTTCCTGTTCTCCGGGTAGACCACCCAGGCCATGAGCGAGTCCTTGCTACCCGGCTCCCAGGCGATCTTCGCCCACTCGCCGTGCCGGGGCGACGCGGACAGGCGCGCCCTCACCTCGGCGGCACCGGCGGGAATCCCTCCACCCTGCGTGGCGGACATGGCGGCGCCAGAAACCGGCGTGCCGTCGGTGTCGTGCCCCGAATGATCATCGCCAGCTGAGGCGGTGTGCTTGGTCTGGCAGGCCGCGAGAGCGGCAAGGGCGAGCACGGAAATCGATCGGGAGAGGGTCATGCGGACAGCTCCTTCGGGGGTCGGTTGGTCTGGGGAGTCGGGTCGGTCATGGGGGATCCACCGGCGATCTGCCCGGCGAGCCACCCCACCATGCGATGCTCGGCGAAATAGACAGGGCGCCACGGCCATGCGCCAGCAACGAACCCCACATGACCGCCTCGCTCAGGAAACTCGCACGCGAGCAAGGAGTTCCCACGCGCCACTTCGCGCACATCGTCGAGCACGCTCGCGGGCACGAATGGGTCGTCCACGGCGCTGAGCAGCAGCGCCGGGCGGCGGACGGACGACAGGTAACTGAGTGACGATGACGTCGCGTAGTAGTGCGCGGCGTCGCGGAACCCATGCAACGGGGCCGTGACCGCATCATCGAAGTCCCAGAGGGTGCGGGCCTCCCGCGCCTCCGCCATGCGCACGGGGAGATCGGGATACTGGGCGACCTTGGCCTCGGCCTTCACCGTGAGCGACTTGAGGAAGGCCTTGGTGTACACCGTTGCGAAACCGCGATCGAGGTGGCGCGATCCGCGTGCCAGGTCAAAAGGGACCGACGCGGTCGCCACCGCTCTCACGGGAGCGTTGGTCCCCTGCTCGCCCAGCCACTTGAGGGTGACGTTGCCGCCGAGCGAGAAGGCGGCGATCACGAGGGGGGCGCCGGGCGACTCGGCGGCGACGCGCCGCACCACGTGGTCCAGGTCCGTGGTCTCGCCGGAGTGGTACATCCGGCGGGCCCGGTTCATGGTCCCGGAGCAGCCACGGAAGAGCAGCAGTGTCGCTCGCCAGCCACGCAAGGCGGCCTCGGCGAAGCAGGATCGCACATAGTGCGAGCCGGCCGTGCCCTCGAGGCCGTGAAGGATGATGAGGTGCGGCGCTCCGGCCGGCCCGTCGAGCCGCTCGAGGTCGAGAAAATCGCCATCGGGCAGCTCCCACCGTTCGGCCCGCGTGGCCACCAACCGGTCGCGACGCGCGAGCTTTCCCCAGAGGGTCTGCAGATGCGGATTGGCGAGCCACCACGCCGCCCGGAATGGGGGCTCGCTTCGATAGATTGCCTGATTGTCCATCAGCCCGGCATTCTAACGTGAGCACGCAGCCCGGCGCCGTCGAGGTTCAGGTCTTCGGCACCAAGAAACACCCCGCCACCCGCGCCGCGCTTCGCTTCTTCTCGGAGCGACGCATTCGCACGCATTTCGTGGACCTGAACGAGCGTCCGGCGGCACCCGGTGAGCTCAAGCGGTTCGCCCAGAAGCACGGGGCCGAGGCCCTGGTGGACCGGACGTCGCGCCGGTTCACGGAGCTCGGGCTGGGGCCGGCGCGCTACGGCGACGACCGCTGGATCCAGATCCTGGCCGATGAACCGCTGCTCCTCACGCAGCCGCTCGTTCGCTGCAAGCACGAGGTGACCGTGGGTCCCGCCCCCGAGACGTGGGCGACCTGGGCCACCACCACCATTCGCGGCACCACGTGACCCTTCTTTCAACCTCGCAAGTGGGCGTCAGCTTTGGCGCCACGACCCTCCTCAAGGACGTCACCTTCACGGTGGCGCGTGGCGAGAAGTGGGGGATCGTGGGCCGGAACGGCACCGGCAAGACCACCATCGTCCGCATCCTGATCGGCGAGCAGCAGCCGACGGTGGGCGTCGTGTCGCGCCATCCCGGGCTCAAGTGGTCGGTGATGGAGCAGCACCGCACGTTCGAGGGGGCGCTCAGCGTGTGGGATGGCGCCGCCATGGCGCGCGAGGACCTGCTGAAGCTCGAGAAGTCGCTGCACGCGCAGGGCGAGGCGATGGCAGTGGCGGGGGACACGCTGACCGACGCCATGCTCGACAAGTACTCACGCGATCAGGAGCGGTTCGAGCGCGAGGGCGGCTACGAGTTCGACGCGCGGGTGGACGCGGTCCTGCACGGCCTGGGATTCGATCCCGCGGACGCGCGCACGCGCGAGCTCGACACCCTCTCGGGAGGCGAGCGGGCGCGCATCGGACTCGCGCGGCAACTCGTGGCCGACGCCGACGTGTTGCTGCTCGACGAGCCGACCAACCACCTGGACCTCGACACCACGCAGTGGCTCGAGGGGTTCCTGCGAGAGACCGAGCGGACCGTGATGGTGATCAGCCACGACCGGGCGTTCCTCGCGGCGTTCACCGACCACATCCTGCACTTCGAGGGCGGCACGGCCACGCCGTACAACGCCGGCTACTCCGCGTTCGTGCTGCAACGCACCGAGCGACGGCTGTCGTTGCAGCGCGCGGTCGACAAGCAGCGCTCGGTCGTGTCCAAGGAAGAGGACTACATCCGCCGCAACCTGGCGGGCGTGAATTCGTCGCAAGCCAAGGGGAGGCGCAAGCGACTGGAGCGGCTGCCGCGCCTGTCGCCGCCCGTGAGCGACGAGGGGACGATGTCGGTGCGGTTCGAGATGCGCGAGCGTGGCGGCGACCAGGTCGTGATTGCGCAGAAGCTCAGGCTCACCGTGGAGGATCGCACCCTGCTCGAGGAGTACACGGGGGTGGTGCGCCGCGGCGACGTAGTGGGACTGATCGGCCACAACGGCACCGGCAAAACCACGTTGCTGCGCACCCTGGCTGGCGACCAGCCACCGTCGGGGGGCGAGCTGCGCCTGGGTGGTTCGATCACGATGTCGTGGTACCGGCAGGACCTCACGCAGGTGCCCGGCGACAAGACGCTGTACGACATCATCCAGGGGCGGCGCCCGTTGTGGGAGCGCGGGGCGATCCAGGGGCACCTTGGGCGATTCGGTTTCTCGGGCGATGAAGTAATGCGGCGCGCGTCCTCGCTCTCGGGTGGCGAGAAGGCGCGCGTGGCGCTGGCCCTCATGATGCTCGAATCGAGCAACCTGCTGGTGTTCGACGAGCCCACGAACCATCTCGACGTGGAGTCCATCGAAGCGCTGGAAGACGCCATCGAGCGGTTTCCCGGGACGGTGCTGCTGGTGAGCCACGACCGCGCCCTGCTGCGTTCGCTCGTCACGCGCGTCTGGCGGCTGGACAACCAGAAGCTCGCGGAGTTCGACGGGCCGTTCGCCGAGTGGGAGGCACTGCAGGCTGACCCTGACGCTGCCGATGAGGCGGAGGACGAGGCGCCGGCACCGGCCCCGACGTCGCAGTTGAAGGTGGCGAAGCTCACGAAGGAGCAGCAGGCGGCGAAGCGGGAACTCGCCAAGATGCGGAAGGGCGGCAAGTGATCATCGCCTGGGCCGCCTTCCTGTTGCTGGTTGGCGCCCTGCTCGCGTTCGACCTGGGCGTGATGAACAAGCGGGACCACGTGATCACCGTGCGCGAGGCGTTCCGGAACACGGCGTTCTTCGCGGCGCTCGCGCTGGCCTTTGGCGCGGTGGTGTACCTCGCGTACGAGCACCAGTGGCTGGGCCTCGGGACCCAGCCGGACTCGATCGACGGGGTGATGAATACCGGGCGCATTGCCCTGGTGAAGTACTTCACCGGCTACGTGGTCGAGTTGTCGCTCTCCACCGACAACGTGTTCGTGATCGCCCTGATC
>JANLSF010000563.1:0-1522 GCA_031362285.1 Gemmatimonadota bacterium
GTGCTCGAGCCCGAGGGCGTGCCGCTCTCCGACGAGGCGCTCGCGTGGAACCTCCAGAGCTGGGGCAAGCTGCTGCCCGATCAGGTTGTGCTGCCCGTCGCCAAGCTGAAGTGGCTCGAGCCGCGCCACATGACCAACACCGAGAACCGTTGGGGCCGCGACCGCACAAACGATTTCCACTACATCTTCTTCAACGGCACCGGCTACAATGCCTGGGAAAACATCTGGGGCCTCTTCAACCAGTTCACGCCGCGCGACGCCGCCGCGCTCCGCCGCATTGCGCACCTCTACCGCAAATTCCCCGCCCACCTCGTCAGCGCCGAGTGGGAGCCCTACGCGCGCGCCGAACAGCATAACGTCTTCGCGTCGATGTTCCCCCGTGCGGACTCCACGCTCTGGACGGTCGTGAACCGCAACGACTACGCGCTCGTCGGCGACCAGCTGCGCGTCGCGCACCGCGATGGCCGGGCCTACTACGATGCCTGGAACGGCGCCCCGCTCACCCCGCGCGTCCGCGATGGCCACGCGACGATCGCATTTTCGCTTGAGCCGCGCGGCTTCGGCGCCGTGCTCGCCGTTGAGCGCGGCGCGAAGGTCGCGGGCCTCACCGCCTTCCTGAAGGCACGCCGCGCCCTCACCCGCACGCCGCTCCGCCGACTCCCGGCCGAGTGGCGCGCGCTCCCGCAAACGATGACACCCACCGCGCCGACGAAGCCCGTTGCAACCGCACCCGCCGGCATGGTCACGATTCCGGCCGGTGAGTTCGACTTCCGCGTCACCGGCGTCGAGATCGAGGGCTTCACGTGGGAGGGCCACGACGTCCAATATCCGTGGGAACCCTCTGCGCGCCGGTCCCACTTGCGCCGCCTGAACCTGCCCAGGTTTCATATTGACCGCTGTCCGGTGACCAACACTGAGTTCAAGAAATTCCTCGCCGCCACCCGCTATCGCCCGGCGGACGATCACAATTTCCTGCGCCACTGGAAACGCGGCGCACCGCCCCGCGGATGGGAGAAGAAGCCCGTCACCTGGGTCTCGCTCGAAGATGCGCGCGCTTTTGCCCAGTGGGCCGGCAAACGCCTCCCCCATGAGTGGGAGTGGCAATACGCCGCGCAGGGCACCGACGGACGGCTCTTCCCGTGGGGCAACGACTGGCGGGCCGACGCCGTGCCGGAGCGCAACACCGGCCGCACGTTGCTTCCACCCGCCGAGGTCGATGCGCACCCGGGGGGCGCGAGTCCGTTCGGCGTGATGGATCTCGTGGGCAACGTCTGGCAGTGGACCGACGAATTTTCCGATGCGCACACGCGGGCCGCGGTCTTGCGCGGCGGCAGCTCCTACTGCCCGCAGACGTCGCACTGGTATTTTCCGCAGGCCTGGCAACTCGACCAGCACGGGAAATATCTCCTGATGGCCCCGGGCAAAGATCGCAGTGGCATGGTCGGTTTCCGCTGTGCGGCCGACGCCACCTGACCCCGATGATTCCGCTCATCCGCAGCAAACTCTTCGTGCCGGGCACGCG
>JANLSF010000570.1:0-2480 GCA_031362285.1 Gemmatimonadota bacterium
TCACCGCGGCCGGCGGCGGCTCGGCCGGGACGGTCAACGGCCTCGTCTTCAACCGGCTCGGCGCGCGCATCCGCGGCAAGAGCAAGTTGCCCCGGGGGCTCAGCGTCATCGTCTTCTCGCCGCACCCCGACGACGACGTGATCTCCATGGGCGGCATCCTGCGGAAGTTCGTCGAGAACGGCAACCGGATGACCGTCGCGTACATGACGAGCGGCAACATCGCGGTGTTCGACCACGACGTGCGACGGCACGTGGACGTCCTCGAGCGGCTTGCCCGCGACCGCGGGCTCGACCCGGCCGGGGTCGGGGCGCTCGCCACGCGGGTGAATGCCGCCCTCGCCGCCAAGAGCCCCGGCGACGTGGACAGCGCCGAGATCCAGGACATCAAGCGGATCATCCGCGAAGCCGAGGCCGTGAGCGGCATCGAGGTGGTGGGACTGTCGCGGAGCGACGCGCGGTTCCTGAACCTCCCCTTCTACCAGACCGGCTCAGTGAAGAAGGCACCCGTGACGGGAGCCGACGTGGCCATCGTCAAGGCACTGCTCCAGGAGGTGCGCCCGCAGCTGATCTTCGTGGCGGGGGACCTCTCCGATCCGCATGGGACGCACCGGATGTGCAAGGAGGCCATCGATCGCGCGCTGGCCGAGCTGTTCGGCCCGCCCCCGACGCATGCGGGGCTGCCCGGCGAGCTCCACGTGAGCGAGGTGGGCGCGCATCCCGTGGTCTGGCTGTACCGCGGCGCCTGGCAGGAGTGGCCCGTGACCGAGGCCACGTACCTCGTGCCCCTCTCGCAGGATGAGCTACGGCTCAAGATCCAGGCGATCTTCAAGCACCAGTCGCAGAAGGACTCGGCGCCCTTCCCCGGGCAGGACGACCGGGAGTTCTGGCAACGCGTGGAGGCGCGCAACACCGGCCTCGCCGCCGAGCTCGACGCCCTCGGGTTGGCCGAGTACTTCGCGATGGAGGCGTACGTGGTGCCGTAGGGCCGGTGCCCTACTGCACGAGGATCGGGATGAGCGACGCGAACTGCACGTGATTCTCCGCCGCGTCGAAGAGCTCCATCGGGACGAAGATCGCCTCGGGTCCGGCCGTGCTGCCGCTCAGGGTGCCGCTGAACCGATTGGTGGCCGACGGCGCGTAGCTCAACCCGAAGCCGGTTGGCACGCGGAGCCGGAACTGCAGCGATGGATCCGAGGCTCCGGGCACCGGCATCCCCGTCGCGTCGAGCCACGCCACGCGAATCGTGACGGCAACGTTCCGGGTGATCATGAGTGCCGACGGCTGGTCGTTCTCCACGAGCACGTTCACCGTCTGGGTGACGTTGCCGGTGCCATCCACCACCTCGATCCGCGCCGAGGCGACGCCCAGGTCGACGTGGCGATTCGACGAGGAGGAGCAGGACGAGACCAGCAACGCCAACGCGGCCGCGGTGACGGTTCGTCGCACGATGTTCACCGCGCGCCCCAATACCGCTTCTTTGGCGCAGCCGCGACAGGCGCCGGCGGCGTGGGGCCGGTGAGGAACCGCTCCCACTCCCAGTCGCCCGCTTCCAGCGCGAGCGCCTTCGCGTTCGGCTGCCGGCCGATCACCGCGTTGGCCGCGTCGGCCGCCGACACGGGCCCCGCCATCCGGATGAGCATGAGCGACCGCCGATACCCCTCCTCGAAGTCGCCGGCACGGAACTCCACCATGTTCGCGAACCAGCCGAGCGAGGCGCCGCTCACGTAGCTCGCGTTGCGCGCCTGCAGGTCGTCCTGGAAGGTGAGCTGGAACCGGTACGGTCCCGCCCACTCCGGGATCTTCGCCTCGGCGAGCTTGAGCACCGCCTCGCGCGCGGAGGCCTCGATCCGGCGGCTCGCCTCGTCACGCGGGAGCGGCTCCGCCTTCGATCGGTCCACGGAGTGCTTGATCATCGCGTACCGCACCCACGGCATCTGCCGCTTGAGCTCACGCTCCAGCTGGTCGTCGCCGCTCACCATGATCACCGGAATGCGCAGCCGGGCCGCGCCGGCGGCCAGGATCATCGTTTCGTTGAAGGGGACGCCGTTCACGCGGTACTCGATGTCCTCCAGCGTGTAGGTGTGCGAGAGGAACCCCACCTTGTTCCCCGCCCCGGCATGCATGCCGATGGCCACGATGGCATCGACCGAGTGATCGTAGCTGTCCATGTAGGTGTCGAACGGCGCATCGCGATTGGCCATCCGTGCGGGCGCGAGCAGCTGATCCTCGAGGACATCAGGACCGTCGGTGTTGCCCGACCCGTGCCCGTCCACCACGAGAATGTCACTCACCCCTGCGGCCTTCAGGCCCGCAATCGCGGCGTTCACGTCGGCCGTCAACGACCGCCGCCCCTCGGCATACTGCTCCGGATGTCGCGCCGATGTCATGCGCCATTCGTGAATGCCGCTCACCCCCTCCATGTCATAGAGCAGCATGACCTTGAGCGGACGAGGCGCCGATGCGGCGGTGCCCTGAGCACC
>JANLSF010000578.1:0-2925 GCA_031362285.1 Gemmatimonadota bacterium
GCTGACCGACGTGACCGTCATTGCCACGAACCAGGAAACGGGCGTGCGCCGGGCCATCGTCACGCGCTCGGGCGGCGAATATCGCCTCGGCTTCCTCGATCCGGGCCTGTACACGATCAAGGCCCAGATCATCGGCTACCGGCCGGTGCAGACCCCGAACGTGCGCGTCGCGCTCGGCGGCATCGAGAAGCTCGACTTCGAACTGACCGAGGCGGCCACCCAGCTGTCCACCGTGAAGGTGACGGCCGAGATCGCGCCCCTCCTCGAGACCAACAAGACGGGCTCGAACACCCGCATCGGCTCCGACCAGATCGGGGCGCTGCCGCTCAACGGCCGCAACTACCGCGACCTGGTGAAGCTCACCCCGGGCGTGTCGGATGTCGGCGCGTCGGGCTCGGGCGGCGGCCAGTCGGTGGGCGGCGGCCGCACCGGCGCCAGCAACATCATGATGGACGGCACGAACAACAACGAAGGGTTCTTCGGCGGTGATGCGCGCGGCGGCGACCGTGCCCCCTTCTCCTACTCGGTCGAGACCGTGAAGGAGATCCAGGTCATCACCAACGCCGTGGACGTGGAGATCGGCAGCTTCACCGGCGGCGCCGTGAACGCGGTCACCAAGAGCGGGACCAACAAGTTCAGCGGCGTGACCTGGATGTACGGCCGCGCCGACAAGCTGTTCGGGTACAACGGGACTGGCGTGGACTTCCTCGGCCGCCAACCGACCAACTTCGAGCGGCAGCAGTACGGCTTCCAGTTCTCGGGCCCGCTCATCAAGGACAAGTTCCACTTCCTGATCAACTTCGAGCGGCAGACGGGCTATGACCCGCGCCTCGTGCTCGTGAACCCCGACCGGACCGACAACTCGATCCGGGCGAGCGGCATCAACCCCGACACGCTGGCGAACTTCTTCAACATCGCGCAGCGCGTGTACGGCCTGAACCTCGCGGGCGAGGCCGGCAGCAAGGTCGCCAACAGCGACGAGTCGGCGGTGTTCGCGCGCCTCGACTGGCAGCTGAACGACGTGCACCACTTCACCATGCGGGTCAACGCCAGCCGGACGAACCTGTCCAACGACCGCCTCTTCATCAGCCCGACCAGCACGGAGCTGACGTCGAACGCCGGCGACAACACCGACCGCTCCACCTCGGGGGTCTTCGCCTGGACCGCGGCCTGGAAGAACTACTCCAACGAGTTCCGCGCCCAGTATGCCACCGTGCGCAAGCCGCGCCCGTCGTACAACACGGCGCAGTTCAGCAACCCGATCTCGCAGGTCCGCATCAACAACATCAACTCGGTGCTGAACAGCGGGTCGTCGGTCGTGACGAGCCTCTTCTTCGGCTCCGACCCGATCCTCCACGCGAACCTGCTGAACACGGACCTCATCGAGTTCGTCGACAACTTCCGCGTGACGCTCGGCAACCACAACCTGAAGATCGGCGCCAACTTCACCGGCACCGACGTCTACAACAAGTTCCGCAACAACGAGCTGGGGTCGTGGACCTTCAACTCGCTGTCGGACTTCGAGAACGGCATCGTCACCTCGTACACCCGCGCCATCCCCGTGCCGGGCCAGCCGGGGATCATCGACGCGCAGTTCCGCTACTTCGAGTACGCCGCGTGGGCCCAGGACGAGTGGCAGATCAGCCCCAAGCTGTTCATCACGTACGGCCTGCGCTTCGACGGCCAGCAGACGCCCGACGTGCCGCTCCAGTCCGGCACGCTCACGAGCATCTTCCCGTACCTCTCCACGGCCAACATGCCGACGGCGGCCACGATCTCGCCGCGCATCGGCGTCACGTATGACCCGGACGGGGACGGCCGCCAGCTCTTCCGCGCCAGCACGTCCGTCATCTACGGGCGCAACCCGTACGTGACGCTGTCGAACGCCTTCATCGGCAACGGCCTGGCGCAGTCGTCGATCAGCTGCACCGGCGCCGCGGCGCCGGCGCCGAACTTCGCGTCGTTCGGGGCCAACCCGGCCACGATTCCGTCGGCCTGCTTCGGCGCGGGTGCGCCGCCCGCCGCACCGGCCATCGCCGCCTTCGACAAGGACTACAAGCCCGCCTTCTCGTGGAAGACCAACTTCGGCTACGATCGCGAGATCGTCTCCGGCTGGCGCGTGTCGGTCGAGGGCGTCCTCGGCGTCATCAAGCAGAACTTCCTCGTGCAGGACGACAACCTGAACCCGGTGCCGTTCTTCACCGAGCTCGGCGGCGTGCCGATCTTCGTCGACCCGACGTCGATCACCACCACGTCCGGCGCCACCAACACCACCTTCAGCCGGCGCAGCACGCAGTTCAACCGCGTGCTCGTCCATCGCTCGCTTGGCTCCACCCTCGTGCGCCAGGCCTGGCTGGAGCTGCGCGGTCGCGGCTCCTGGGGCCAGTTCTACGCCCAGTACACCTACGACAACTCGGCCGACAACGGCTCGACCAGCTGCTGCATCACCAACTCGATGTTCGGCGCCGGCCGCTGGGCGGGCAACCCGAACAACTACGACGACCAGTGGGCCAACCCGGATTTCCAGCGCACCCACACGCTGGTGATCTCGCCGACCTTCTACCTGCCGGGGGGCATCCAGCTCTCGAGCGTCTTCTCGGTGCGCAACGGCATCCCGTGGACGCCGCAGTTCGGCAGCGACATCCAGGGCGTCGGCTCGGCCAACACCCGGCAGTACGTCCCCACCGTGGGCGACATCTTCTTCGGCGGTTCCACCCCCGGCTTCACCGGCCCGCTCCCCATGGGCACCAGCTCCACGGGTGCCAACGCGCAGGACCAGCGCGACCTGCTCGACCAGATCATCGGCAAGGTCTCGTGCGTGGCCGAGGTCCGCGGCCAGATTGCCAAGCGCAACAGCTGCCGCAACCCGGACGTCGTGACGCTGGACATGCGCCTCTCGCGCAAGTTCACCATCCGCGGCCAGAG
>JANLSF010000600.1:0-3575 GCA_031362285.1 Gemmatimonadota bacterium
CGCACCGCCGTGATGCCGTGACCCAGGTACAGCCGGTACGCGTAGTCGAGTCCCCGGGGCCCGAGTTCGCTGCCGCGCGGTGGCAGGTGGGCGTGCATCTCCACCAGGCCCGGGGTCACGTACATCCCCTTGGCGTCCACCACGATGTCGCCGGTGGGGCGCTGGAAGTTCTTCCCATAGCCGGCCGCGTTCACCGGGTCCATCGCCACCATGTCCACGATCACGCCGTTCTCGATCACGATGTCCACCGGTCCCTCGGGGGGCATCGCGCGATTGGAGCCCGGGGTCCCGCGACCGGAGAGCACGGTGGCGCCCCGGATCACCACGCGCTTCCCCCTCTCGCCACGGATGGTGCCCATGGGGAGGCCGCCAGGGCCGTTGTTCGGCTGGAGGATGCGCTCCTGCGCGCGCACCGGCGTGCTGGGCGCGAGAACGGCGAGCGTGGCCGCGGCGACGACGGCGCGACGGACGGCAGTGAACGCGTGGACGATCGACATGCGAAACTCCGATGGAATCAGGCGGGGTCGTGAACGCCTCTGGCGCATCACCCCGCCGAGGGAATCTCCCCGCGCTTGGCGGCCTGCGCGATGAGATCGCCGGCCCGGAATGCCAACGCCATGATCGTCATCGTCGGCTGGCCGCGCCCGCCTGTCACGAAGCTCGACCCGTCCACAATGAACAGGTTGGGCACGTCGTGCGCGCGGTGGTTCTTGTCCACGACGCTCGTCGCGGGGTCGTTCCCCATGCGGCAGGTGCCGAGCAGGTGCGGGCCGCCGCCCTGCTGGCGCGGGTTCTCCGTGGGGAACTGCCAGCTCTTGGTGGCGCCGGCCGCGTCGAGCAGGTCCTGCGCCTTCTGCGCGAACCACTTGTACACGGCCAGGTCGTTCGCGTGCTCCTTGAAGGTGAGGCGGATGGCGGGGAGCCCCCACGCATCCTTCACCTCGTCGTCGAGCGTGATCGTGTTGGTCGCCACCGGCAACGACGTCGTGTGCCCGAAGGAGTTCACGGTCCGCGTGAACGCGCGGGCAAGTTCCGCCTTGTAGGCGCTCCCCCACTGCGGCCCGTCAGGCGGCACCCCCGCAAACCCGAAGGCGATGGGGGTGAAGATCTGCCGGAAGTCGAAGCCGCCGCCGCCGTGGAAGCCGACCTTGGCCGCGTCGAGTTCGTAGGTGTCGTGGATGATGCGCGACACCGCGACTCCCTTGTAGCCGTTCACCTCGTGCTCGAACTGACCCATGGCCACCACGTTCCCGTTGAACATGATGTTCTGCCCCACGATCCCGCTCGTGTTGGCGAGGCCGTCGGGAAAGCGGTTGGACTTCGAGTTGAACAGCAACCGCGGCGTCTCGGCGCCGTTGGCGCAGAGCACCACCGCCTTGGCACGCTGGAACACCTCGCGCTTCTTCGCATCGAAGTAGATGACGCCGGTCACCAGCCCCTTGTCGTTGACCTCGACCTTGCGCACGTAGCAGTTGGAGCGAATCTCGCACTTCCCCGTCGCTTCGGCGTCGGGAATGGCCGTGAACAGCGTGCTCGACTTGGCGCCGACCTCGCACCCCATGCCGAGACAGAAGCCGCACGCCACGCACCCTGACCGGCCACGGTAGGGCCGGCTCGTGATCGCCATCGGCGCCGGGAAGGCGGTCCAGCCCATCTTCTTCGCTCCCTTCTCCATCAGGGTGCCCGTGCTCCCGATCGGATGCGGCGGCATCGGGTAGCCCTTGCTGCGCGGCGGGTCGACCGGGCTCGCGCCGGCCTGTCCCGCGACGCCGATGTCCCACTCCACCTTCGTGTAGTACGGCTCGAGGTCCTCGTACGAGATCGGCCAGTCGGCGAAGGTGCTGCCCGCGATCGGGCCTGTCTTCGAGAATTCCTTGAAGTCGATGGGGTGGAAGCGCCAGAAGTTCGCCGTGAAGTGCACCGACCCGCCGCCCACCACGCGCCCGTACTGCACGGGGAAGCTGGGCCGCGCCTGGTCGGCCGCCGTCATGCGATACGTCTGCGGCTGGAGATCGGGCTTGTTGACCAGCAGGTTCTCCTGCATGATCGTGATCTCGTCGTGCGTGAAGTCGTTGGGGCCGAGGCGCGGCCCCTGTTCGAGCACGAGCACCTGGTAGCCGGCGCGCGAGAGCTCACGCGCCACCACGCCGCCGGCCGAGCCGGACCCCACGACCACGAAGTCCACCGCGTCCTTCGGGCTGTACCTGGGCGTCTTCGGCCCCGCGGCCGTGGGCGCCGCGCCGTGATGGTGACCGCGGTCGCTCACTTGTTCCCCTCCGCGTCGTACCAGCCGTACGGGGCCTTCCACGAGAACTGGTCCTTGAAGCCGATCAGCTTCCAGCCTGCCTTGTGCCGGTTCCCGCCGCGCGCGGGCATCGCGAACATCCCGGCCACCGACATCCCCTTGAGGAAGCCGAAGGTTTCGGGCTTGTCCTTCTCGAGCCACGCGACGAGCGCGTGCTGGTCGGCGTCCGCCAGCGCGGCCACGCGCCCCTTGCCGGGGAATCGCTTGGCAGCCTCGCCGTTGACCTGGGCCATGAGGTCCGCGATGGGCGCCTTGATCTCCTTCGCGTTCTTCGCCAGCAACTGATCCACGAAGTGCACGACGCCGGCTTCCTTGGCACCGGGCGTCCCGTCACTCGGGAAGATCTGCGCGGTGAGCGCGATGATGTCGTTCGCGTCGGCAACGGCCAGCGCCTTGTAGCGCACCGGCGCCCCGGCGGCTGATCGCGCGAGGGCGCGCTCGGCGGCCTCCGCTGCGTCGGTCCACCCCGCCGTGAGAAAGACCCCCCCCACCCCTGCCGTTGCCGCCATGAAGGCGCGGCGCGATACCGACGACTCGGACATCCCTTGCCCCTGCGGCTCTCACGCCGCGTCCAGAGAAACCGAACGATGCCGCGCGGACCAGCGGTTGGCAATGCGCGCGCGACGACGAGCGATCGCGAGCGACCGCGTCCGGCACGAGGCGCTAGGACGCGAGCACGGCCTCGAGGCCGCGGGCCAGGTCGGCGGCGCGGAACGGCTTCTGCAGGAAGCCCGCCGCTTCACGCCCGAGCGCGCCGCCGGTCACGTTGTCCTCGTCGTACCCGCTCATCAGCAGCACGCGCACCTGCGGCGAGGCCGCGCGGAGGCGCCGCAGCGTCTCCTTGCCATCCATGCGCGGCATCGCGAGGTCGAGGAGCACGGCGCACACGCGGTCGCGGTGCGCCGCGAACACCTCGAGCGCCTGCTCACCGTCGCACGCCTCGAGCACCTCAACCCCTTGCCGCTCGAGCATGGTGCGCGCGGCCCGGCGCACCAGCGGCTCGTCGTCCACCACGAGCACGACCGTGCCTGGCGGCGTCTTCCGCGCCACGCGCACGGGCTCGGGAGTCGGCGGCGCCTCGGCGAGCGCCGGGAAGTACACGGTGAAGGTGGCGCCCTGCTCGGGCGCGGAGCGCACCGCAATGGCGCCGCCGTGTCCCTCGATGATCCCCTTGGCGGCGGCGAGCCCGAGGCCGCGACCCGTGAACTTGGTCGTGAAGAAGGGTTCGAACACCCGCGACATGGTGAGAGGATCCATGCCGTGCCCCGTA
>JANLSF010000602.1:0-2682 GCA_031362285.1 Gemmatimonadota bacterium
TACACGGGCAACTCATGGGGTTCCATGACCACCCCGAGCGTGGCGCCGGCCGTGCGCATGGCCGCGGAGGACGCGCGCGCGCAGTTGTTCGAGGCCGCCAGCGAGATGCTCGGCGTGGCGGCGAACACCCTCTCGGCCGCAGGCGGCGTGATCCGCTCGAGCGCCGCCGAGAAGACCATGACGTACGGCGACGTGGGGCGGAAGCTCGGCGAGGTGTGCATCATGGGGCGCGGGTCACGGGGACCGAATCCGCAGAAGACGGGGATCTTCTCGTTTGGCGCGCAGTTCGCCGAGGTGGAGGTGGACGTGGAGACCGGCGTGGTGCGCGTGCTGCGGATCGTCGCGGCCCACGACTGCGGGCGCGTGCTCAACCCGACCCTGGCCGAATCGCAGCTGGAGGGGGGCATCCTGCAGGGTGTGGGGTATGCGTTGTTCGAGGAGCGCGCGATGGACCTACGCCTTGGGCGTCCGATGAACCCCACGCTGCATGACTACAAGATCCCGACCATGGCCGACGTGCCCGTGATCGACGCCTTCTTCGTGGGGGTGGCCGACACGGTGGCCAACCATGTAGGAGCGCGTGGGCTGGCCGAGCCGCCGATCATCCCCACGGCACCGGCGATCGCGAACGCGGTGGCGGATGCGATCGGGGCGGAGCCGGTGCAGATTCCTCTCACGCCGTGGCGAGTACTCCCGCTCCTCGCGGCCCGTGACACGGAGCGCGCATGATCAACCGCAGTCGTGTCGTCTTCGCGATCGCGGCCTCGACGCTCGTGGGCTGCCTGGACTCCACCGCACCGGCGCCCACTCCGTTCGCGCCGGGTGAGTTGCGCGCCGTCGTGGCAGCGCTCGACACGGCTGGCGGCACCGATCCCGGTCCGTACACCTCGGCCGCCGCCATGCTCTTCGCCGAGCAGGCGGGCACGATGCGGCTCGACTCGGTGATCACCACGCCGGGCGTCGCCGGCACGATGGGTGGGACCTATCGGGCGCTCGCGGTGCTGATCAACCTCAAGATCACGCCGTCCGGATCGGCGACGGCGAGCACGAGTTCATTCCTCGCGGTGGTCGGCTGGAACGGGTTCAACGCGGCGACCGGCACCGTGGACAACGTGGTCGTGGTCTCGCTCAACGCGACGACGCTGTTGCCGCCGGCCGGCACGTCACCGCCCACCGCGCTCGATGGCGGCTCCGGGTTCGCGACGATCGCGAATCGTGCGAGCGCCGCGCGCTTCTACGCCGACAGCGGCACGTTCACGGCGACGCGCTGGATGTCGGGGACTCCCGCGCTCTGCATCGTGCCCGGCGGCGCCTTCGGCGACCTGTGCAACCACGCGCTTGGCACGCTCGACGGCTCGTTCTCGTTCAACGGGACGGCGCACCGCAATGGTGGCCAGGTCGCGGTGCGGCCGGTGTCGCTCGTGGGCGTGCCGCTGGTCGTGATGAACTGGTTCGCGACGCTGTAGCGACGCGCTACCGCCAGGGGGGCAGCGCGCCCTTCTTCCGCTTGAGTTCGGCGTTGTGGCGGTAGAGCGTGGCCGTGCGGCCGATCACCTGCACCACGTCGGCGCGCATCTGGTCGGCGATGCCGTTCACGATCGCCTTGGGCGTCTCGTCGGCGTCCTTCACGAACTGGATCTTCACCAGTTCATGGGTGCGCAGCACGTCGTCGAGCGTCTGGCGCACCGTGTCGGTGATGCCATGCTGCCCGATGTGCACGAGGGCCTTGAGGTGGTGCGCTTCGGCGCGCAACTCGGCGCGTTCCTTCGAGGAGATGGCCATGGGGGGCGCGCCTAGCGCGACTTGCCGGTCTTGGTGAGGTAGGGACGCGCGTCGACCGGCATGCCTTCCCAGTAGCGCCCGTCGGCGGGCATGCGCATCACCTGGAAGTGGAGGTGCGGCGCGTTGGGCGGCGCGTTGCCGGTGGTGCCCACGTAGCCGAGTACCTCGCCCTGCCGGAGCGTGGCGCCGTCGGCGAGGCCATCGGCCACGCGATCGAGGTGCGCATGCTAGAACACGAACCGGCGATCGGAGTCGGTGGTGTAGACCACGATGCCGCCGGTGGTGTTGCGGCCCACGCGGAGCACCGTGCCTTCCACCGGGGACACGACGGGAGTCCCCTTGGCCGCCATGATGTCGGCGGCGCGGTGGAGGCGGCCGCCATCGCGCTTGGACCAGTAGGTGTCGGGAATCTGCGCCGGCGTGATGCCGGCGACCGGAACCATGAGGTCCATCTCGCGGAGCACTTCGATCTCGGTGGCGCTCCGCTCGGCGCTCGCGGCGGTGGCGGACTCGGGGTCGGCCTGACCGGGGAGGGCGTGGAGCGTGCTGTTCGTGGCGGTGTTGCTCCCTGCGGCCGGCGTGCTCGGTGAGGGCCCTGCGTCGCGCGTTGGAGCGACGGTTGCCGAGGGTGCGCTCGGCGACGAGGGGGCAGAGCGCGCCACGTCGCGGGCGCCGCGGACCGGCACGTCGGTGCTGGCCTGGCGGTCGGGCGACAGGGTCGGCACGCCGCCGGTCCAGCAGGCGGACAGGAGGAGCACGGCAACGGGGAGAGGGCGCCTCGGCATCACCGTGTAGACCATCGAGGGGGCACGGGGGCAACAGGTGGGGAGGGCCGCCGTTTCACCACGGAGGCACAGAGTAGCTGTGTTGAAAGTCAAGCGGTGGTGGGCGAGGTCGCCC
>JANLSF010000614.1:0-1580 GCA_031362285.1 Gemmatimonadota bacterium
GCCTTCCAGATCGCGCAGAGCGACGCGCGCTTCTTCATCGCCTACGAGTACGCCGGCGCGGTGCGGCAGGTGTACCTCAAGGATCCGGGCCCGCCGCAGACCGACGGCTGGATGGGCCAGTCGGTGGGGAAGTGGGAGGGCGACACCTTCGTGGTCACGGTGAACGGCTTCAACGACGCCACCTGGTTCGACCGCGCGGGGAACCATCACTCCGAGGGGATGACGGTCACCGAGCGGTGGACGATGACCGACGCCGACCACATCCGCTACGAGGCGACGATGGACGACCCGGCGACGTTCACGCGGCCGTGGACCATTCGCGTCATGCTGTACCGCAACGTGGAGCCCGACGCGCGGCTCGGGCAGTTCAAGTGCGTCGAGTTCGTGGAAGAGCTGCTCTATGGTCACCTGCGCAAGACGTCTCCCAAGCCGTAGCCGAGCCATGACCCGCATCGTCGATCGCCCCCTCGTTCCTGCGCTGCTGCTCGCCGTCGGCGCGCTGATTGGCACCGCGTCGCGCGCCCACGCGCAGGCGGCCAAGCCGGTCGCCGCTCCCGTGAAGAAGTGGGTGGTGCCGCGCCTGGCCGACGGTCACCCCGACCTGCAGGGGAACTGGTCCAACGCCACGCTCACCCCGATCTCGCGTCCGCCGGGACAGCCACAAGCGCTCACCTCGGCCATGGTGAAGGCGCTCGAGAAGATCCGGAACGATTCCATCGTGCAGCTGTCGAAGGACAGCGACCCCAACCGACCGGCGCCGCCCAAGGGGGGCGACGGCTCCACGGGCGCGGCCGGCAACGTGGGCGGCTACAACTACTTCTGGATCGACGCCGGCGACCGCCTCGCGATCGTGAACGGCGAGGTCCGCAGCTCGATCGTGGTGGACCCGCCCGACGGTCGCGTGCCCGCGCTCACGCCAGAGGCGCGGCAGCGGAACCTCGACCGCACGCGCCGCGTGGCCGCGCTGGGGGGCGAGTACGCTCACCCCGAGACGCGCCCGCTCGCCGAACGGTGCATCATGTCGTTCGGCTCCAATGCGGGTCCGCCGATGCTGCCCAACTACTTCTACAACAACAACTACACGATCGTGCAGTCGCGCGACCACGTGATGATCATGACCGAGATGGTCCACGACACGCGCATCATCGCCATGAAGGAAGGTCCGCGCCTCCCGGCCACCGTGCGCCCGTGGATGGGCGACTCGCACGGCAAGTGGGTGGGCGACACGCTCGTGGTGGAGACGGCCAACCTCAATCCGATGCAGCGGTTCTATGGCGCCGCGGAGAATCTGAAGGTGACCGAGCGGTTCCACCGCGTGGACGAGAAGACGGTCCTCTACCGGTTCACCGTCGAGGATCCGACGACCTTCACCAAGCCCTGGAGTGGCGAGCTGCCCTTCGTGCGCCTGAACGAGCTGATCTACGAGTACGCCTGCCACGAGGCGAATTACGCCCTCTCGAACATCCTGAGCGGGGAGCGCCAGCGCGATCGCGAGGCCGCCGCTCCGCCCAAGCCCGCCACCCCCTGACGCCGGACCACCTGACCATGCGCCGCCCATTTGCCCTGCTCGCCTTCGCCGC
>JANLSF010000618.1:0-11452 GCA_031362285.1 Gemmatimonadota bacterium
GGGCGCCGGATAGACACCGAGGTGCGAAAGGGTGTCGATGAGCCCGGGCGTCACCCACTTGCCGGTGCCGTCGACCACGGTGGCCCCGGCGGGGACGGCGAGGTTGGCGCCGACGCCGGTGATCTTGCCACCGGACATGGCGACCATGCCGTTGTCGATGCGCTCCCCGGTGCCCGTGAGGATCGTCACGTGCGTGATGACCGTGGGGCGGGCCTCGCGCGGACGGTACGTCGAGGGAAAGGGATCGGCGTTGGGCACCGAGAGGGCGCCCGCCGTGTACGTGACCTTCTTGCCCGTGTCGGGGACGGCAGGACGTGCGGCCGCCTGCGCGCCGAGGGACACCCCGGCGGCGGCGACCGCGACCAGCGCGGACGGCAGTGCTCGCATGCGATCAGACTCCAGCTAGGTGGACGGAAGGGACGCGCTCGACGGGACTTGCGATCAGCCCTTCTTGCTCCAGGGCGGGGTCACCTTGTTCGAGCGCGCGTAGGCGATCATCTGCCCGAGGTGCTCATGCAGGTGCGTGGTGGTGCCGATCCACATGCTGCGCGTGGTGGCCTCCTGGCCGAACATCGAGACCTTGGTGGCCAGCTGCGCATCGGTGGTCGCGTTCATCGCCTTCGCGAGGTGCGCGAACGACTTGTCCAGCACGGCGACCATCGCCTCCCCGGACATCTTCTGCTTCTCGTAGGCCTCGAACGTCTTGAAGTCCTTGTCACTCAGCTTCTGCGCCGGATCCATGGCCACCCCGGCGAACGTCGGCATGAGGTAGTTGTCGCTGGCCACGTGGAGGAACACCTCGCTCACGGAGCGCACCCCGGCGTCGGGACGCCACCCCATCGACGCCGCCGGCATGGCCTTGGCGAGCTGGACCATCTTCGAGTGCACCTCCTCGATGTCCTTGACGAGGTCGCCAACGGTGGCGCTCCTGGCCTGCGCGCCCGCTGACAAGGTGGCGGCAGCGACCATCAGGGCAGCAACGGACGAACGACGGATCCATGACATCGAAAGCTCCAGCGAGGACAGGGGGGGAGCGCCGCGACCATCGCGGCGCCACGCGGCGCAAACGTACGTCGGCGCTCCGTCGGACACTAGGCGAAACGGCCGGGGCTCGCCATCTCGCCGCGACACGGGTCAGGGCGCGCGTGCGGTCAACAGGCGCACGTCGTCGGTGCACAGCCCGTCGATGCCGGCGGCCGTGAGCGCCGCGATGATCCGGGGATCGTTTGCGGTCCAGGCGATCACCCGGGCGCCCACCGCGTGCATGGCCTCGATGAGCGCCTGATCGCAGAACCGCCAATCGGGCCAGAAGTCGCGCGCGTCGGCGGCACGCAGCGCATGCGGGGCATCGAGCAGGTAGGCCTCCACGAGTATGCCGGCGGGAATCTCCGGCGCCAGGGTGCGGACCCGCTTCACGATGCGATGATCGAAGGCGTGCACCGCCGTCTGGGCCGGCGAAGCGCGCAGCACGTCGACCACCGCCTGTTCGATGCCGAGTCCCTTCACCTCGACGTACACGCGGGCCTTCCCCGCGAGGGCGTCGAGCACTTCGGCGAGCGCCGCCAGGCCATGGCCGTCGCGATACAGCACGCGCTGCAGCTGACCCCACGGCATCTCCCGGATCGCCCGCCCGGCGAACTCCGGCCGCGCCGTGTCGGCACCAAGGACCGGATCGTGGTGCACGACGACCACCCCGTCGGCGGTGGCATGCACGTCCAGCTCGATCCCCTCGGCGCCGCGTTCGAGGGCGCGGAGGAAGGAGGGCAGGGTGTTCTCGCGGAGCTCCCTGGGGGCGCCGCGATGCGCGATCCGTTCCGGGCGAGGGTGCACACTGGGGTGGTTGGGGGGGCAGGCCGGCCGACTGGTCCGGTCACGGCCCGTCCGCCACATTAACCGGAGCGCTCGGCCACGGGGCGTCTGGTTCGGTATACCTTCGGGTCTTAACGCCTCCACCCGTCTCGCGTCTTCCGGTTGGGACATGGCCACAGCAGATCCGCGCGATGATCCGGCGCTCGACGCCGCGTTGATCGCCCGGTGGTTGGGAGGGGACGAGCGCGCCGCACGCGAGCTGGTCACCCGCCATGCCCCGGCGGTGGCGCGGTTCGTGTCTTCGCTCGGCGTACGGGACGACGTGGACGAGATCGTGCAGGACACCTTCGTGCGGGCGTTCGGCGCCATCGAGAGCTTTCGGGCCGACGCAGCGCTCCGGACCTGGTTGTTCACGATCGCACGGCGGCTGGTGCTCGACCGACGACGATCCGTCAGGCGCCGTGGCACGGAAGTGGAGGTGCAGGAGGACGATGCGGCGACGGCGGACGATCCTCTGTCCTCGCTGGTCGCCTCCGAGATGCAGGATCGGCTGCGGACGGCGGTCGCACGGTTGACGCCGTTGCAGCGTGAAGTGTTCAGCTTGCGCGTGTCCGAAGGGATGGGCTACAAGGAGATCGCCGACGTGGTCGGCAGCACGGAGGGAGCGGCCCGCGTGCACTACCACCATGCGATGCGATCGGTCAAGGAGTTCCTCGATGCGTGATTGCGAGAACGGCGACATGCGCGACCAGCTGCCCGACTGGGTCCACGACCGGCTCGACGCCGACCGGACCCGGCTGGTGGCGGCCCACGTGGCCGGCTGCGCCGAGTGCGCCGCCGAAGTGGCGCTGCTGCGCGACTTGGCGGCCTCGCTCGCGGCGCGCGCGCCCTCGGTGAACGTGGACGCGATCGTGGCGGCGCTTCCGCGATCGCGCGCGCGGTCATCGGTCCGCTGGTTCGAGCGCACGCAGTGGCGCGCCGCCGCCGTGTTGCTCTTCGTGACGGGCGTCTCGGTGGCGGTGTTCGATCGCACGCCGTCGGCGGGCCCGGACCTCGTGGTCGCGTCCGCCATCGACTTCGCCGGCGGAGTGAGCGACCTGAGTGATCGGGACCTGACCACCCTGCTGGGCGAGATCGACCGGCTCGAAGCGACGCCATCGGCCGAGCCCGAGGGCGCCAACGCGGTGTCGACCGACGTTGGCCAGGTGACGCCGTGAACGCCGCCCGGTTGACCCGCGTCGCGGCCCTGCTGGTCCTGGTGCCAGCGAGCCTCGCCGCCCAGTCGGGCTCGGGCGGCGGCGGCTCGGGTGGCGCTGGCGGCAGTGGCTCGGGGCGCGGTGGCTCGGGTAACGGCGAGTCGGGGCGCGGCGGGCTCACCCCGGAGCAGCGCGACGCGGTGCGCGACCAACGTCGCGCCGAGCGGCAGGGCGGCGGTGAAGGTGGCGGGCGACCGCTGCTGGAGCAACGCATTCGTGAGCGATTCGCGATGGTGGTGCGGAACCAGCTGCGCCTCGATGATCGCCAGATGCGGCAATTGAGCGACGTGAGCCGGAAGTTCGAGGGACGCCGTCGCGACCTGAACCAGCGCGAGCGGTCGGCGCGCGAGGTGCTGCGCAGCGAGGTGTCCGCCGACCGGAACGCCGACAACCCGCGCGTGGCCACCGCCCTGCAGGAAGTGCTCACGATCCAGAAGGAGCGCACCGGCATCCTCGAAGACGAGGACAAGGAGCTGACCACCTTCCTCACGCCCGTGCAGCGGGCCCGCTGGTTCGCGCTGCAGGACCAGTTGCGTCGGCGGGTCGACGACATGCGTCGGCGGGCGGCCGCGGGACTCGACCCCGCACCTCCCGACGGTCCGGAGCCGCCGCTCGCCTGACGCCCGACGGCGCAAGCGTCGCGCCGGGTGGAGTCAGCGAGCGCCGGAGAGCAGGGCGTCGACGGCGTCGCTCAACGCGGCCAGGCAGCCGTCCAGCGTGACCACGGTGTGGTCGCCCATGTGGCCGATGCGGACGGTGCGCCCCTTGAGCGCGCCGTAGCCATCGCCGATCACGTAGCCGCGGCGCGCCACCGCCGACACCAGCGCGGGTCCCTCGAGCCCATCCGGCAGGGTGATGGCGGTGACCGTTGGCGAGCGCAGTCCCGCCGGCGCGAGGACCCCGAACGGTCGGCCCGTGCGGGCCGCCGTCTCGATGACCCACGCGTGCGCCCGTGCCGCCATCGCGGCATGTCGTGCCCAGCGCCCCTCGATGCCTTCGGCCGCGAGCCGCGGCAACTGCGCATCGAGCGCGTACAGCAACGAGAGCGCCGGCGTGTTCGGCGTCTGGTGCCTGGCCGCATAGCTCTCGAACTCGAGCAGGTCGAAGTAGACGCCGCGTCCGCCGCTCTCACCGGCGCGAGCGACGAAGCCGGCCGATGCCACGCCGAACGCGAGGCCCGGTGGGAGGGCGAGAGCCTTCTGCGAGCCGGTGAGCACGAAATCGAGCTCCCACGCATCGGTCTCGACCGGCGTTCCGCCCACCCCGGTCACCGAGTCCACGAGGCACACCGCGCCCTGCGATTGCACCAACGCGGAGAGCGCCTGCACGTCGGCGAGCACGCCGGTGCTCGTCTCCGAATGCACCACGGTCACGGCGGCGACGCGCGTCGCCGCCAGGTGCGCGCGCACCTCGTCGAGGTCGAAGGCGGCCCCCAGCGGCACGCGCAGGACCTCGGTCTCGCGGCCACAGGCCGTGGCGATCCGCGCGAACCGGTCGGAAAACGCACCATTCACCAGGGCCAGCACCGCGCCCGGAGGAGCCGCGCGCACCGCCCCCTCCATGAGTCCTGTGGCCGATGACGAGGCGATGTACACGGGCCGGCGCGTGCGGAACACCGGCTGGAGCCCGGACACGCACCGCGCGAACAGCGCCTCGAACTCCGGCCCGCGATGCGGCATCATGGGCCGGAGCATCCCCGCGAGCACGTCGGGATGCACTTCGGTGGGGCCGGGAAGGAAGAACGTGCCGAAGGCGGACGCGGTCATGCGAGCACCAGGCGCGCCAGCGCCTCGAACGAGGGAACCACGTGATCGGCCCCGGCCACGACGGGTTCGCGACGCACGAACCCCGTGTAGGCGGCAAAGGCCGACACGACCGGCCGCAGCGCCGCATCGGTCATGCCATCCCCCACGGCGAGCACCGGCGCCGGCAGTCGCAGGGCCGCCACGACCACCGGCTTGCCGAGCGCCGTCGCGAGTGGTTGGTCGCCATCGAGTGCGTCAACCGCACCACTCGCGTCGTAGCGCACCCTCACGGCGTGCACGTCGGCTTCGCGGATGCCAAGTTCCCCCGCCATCGGAAGCAGGGCATCGCGCAGGCCGCCACTGACGATGACCACGCGCACGCCCGCGGCGTGCAACGCGGCCACGCAGGCCGGGGCATCGGCCGCCAGCGCACCGACGTACACGCGCGCCAACGCCACGATCTCGCCGAGGGTGGGGCGAATGAGCGCGAGTCGATCCAGGTACACGGCTTCGAGCGGCACGAGACCGTCCATCGCGCGGCGCGTGAGCTGTTCCACCCCGGACAGCACGTCGGGGCCGCGTTGCGCCGCCAGCCAGTCGATGCCCTCGATGCCGGAGAGCGTCGAGTCGGCGTCGAGGACCACGCTGGCGAAGCGCGGCGTCACAGCAAGTTGCCCGGCGCGAGGATGCCCAGGGGATCGAGTTCGTGCTTGATGGCGCGCAACAGGCCGAGCTGACGCGCTCCCAGCTGCAGCGGCAGCCAGCGCGCCTTGAGCTTGCCCGTTCCGTGCTCGGCGGCCACGGTGCCCCCTTCCGCGATCACGAGCTTCAGGGTGGCTTCGACCACGCGCTCGATGCGCGCGACGTGGTCCGGCGACTCGCCCACCCAGTTCTGATGCGGATGCCCGTTGCCCGCGTGCCCGAACGTGACCGGATGCGCAATGCCGGCCTGCTCGGCGAACTGACGCGCCTGCCCCAGCACCCGCGCCAGTCTCGCATAGGGCACGGCCCAATCGGTCGAGATGCGGCGCCCACCGGCGGCGCGGAACGGAGCCGACCGTTCATGCATGGTGGCGGGCACGGCGTGCCGCCAGGCCCTCGCGTCGCGGAATCCGGCTTCCGTCTCGTAGACGCGGATCGCGCCCTCGATCACGTGATGCGCCTCCGCGAGCGACAGCCAGGCGTCGAGCGGCGGATCGACGTCGCCGGCCTCCTCCGCGTACACGAGGGCCTGCGCGACCGCCCAGTCGTCATCGCCGGTGAAGGCGGCCACGATCGCCGTCGCCTGCGCATCGCAGTACTCGAGGCAGCGGGGCGCGAGACCGCCCGCCTCGCGCGCCGCCACCACGAAGGCCAACGCGTCCGGTTCGCTCGCAAACGGGAAAGCGATCCCCGTCACCCGGGCCGGCAGCGGGGAGATCGACAGCTCGGCCTCGAGCACCACGCCCAGCGTCCCCTCGCTGCCGACGAACCAGTCCACCGGCTCCTGGACCGCGAGATACCCGACCGTGTTCTTCTCCACGCGCGACCGCGCGAATCGTTCCACTCGGCCATCCGCCATCGCCACCGTGACGGCCGCGACGTGCGGCCGCATGGCGCCGTACAGCAGCGAGCGCGCCCCCGACGCGTTGCAGGCAATGGCGCCCCCGATCGTGCACTCCTCCTCGCTCGTCGGGTCGGGCGCGAGCAGCCACCCCTCGGCCGCGCAGGCGCGCTTGAGCTCGCCGAGCCGCACCCCGGCCTGCGCTCGAACGACGCGGCGGACGCCATCCACCTCGCCGATCCGGTCCATCGCGCGCAGCGACAGGAGCACGCCCTGGTCGGTGATGCTGGCGCCTGTCGTGCTCGTCTGGGCGCCGGCGGCGGTCACGGGGCGACGCGCCGAGGCCGCCTCCGCGATCACGGCGACGACTTCCTCGCTCGACGTGGGACGCGCCACCGACTCCGGGATGCGCTCGAGTCCCGAGGCGTCCCGCGCGTACGCGGCCCGCACGTCGGGATCGGTCGTGAGCGGGACGTTCACGCGCCGCGGAAGCGCACGACGGTCGCCGACAGCACGTCAGCGCTCGCGAGCAACTGCTGCCGCGTCGCTTCCGTGACCACGCCGTCGACGGAGATCGCCGCCAGCGCCTCGCCGCCCTGCGCCAGCCGCGCCTGGTGATACTCGGCGATGTTCACCTTCGCGTCACCGAGCAGCGTGCCCACGCGCCCGATCACGCCCGGCACGTCGTGGTTCGTGAGGATGAGGAGCGTCTGCCGGGGGTTCACGTCCACGTGGAACGACCCGATGCGCGTGAGCCGCGGCGTGCCGCCGGGCGGCGCCGAGCCCGCCACCGCGATCTCCGCCATGCCACCGCCGAGCACCACCTCGATGCCGTACGGCGGCATCGTCGCCGCGCCCTCGGTGACGGAGAGCTGCATGCCGCGCGCCTCGGCGAGCGACCGGGCATTGATCAGGTTGAGGCGGCCCTCGTCCATCACCCCTTCGATGGCGCCCACGGCGGCGGCGGCCAGCAGGGCGGGGCCGCTCCCGTTCAGGTCCGGCGCGGTGCGGATCGCGAGGCGCGTGATCGCCCTCGTGCCCCGGTCGGCGAGCAGGGCGCGCGCCACGGCCGCCGCTCGCTGCACGAGGCCGATGGCGGGCTGCAGTTCGGGCCAGCTCATGCCCGAGACGGCCGCCACGTTCAGCGACCGTGACAGCTCCTGGCGCAACAGCGCGTCGCGCACCGACTGGCACACGTCGACCGCGACGTTCCGCTGCGCTTCCTGCGTGTTGGCCCCGATGTGGGGCGTGAGCAGCAGGTTCGGCACGCCGCGCAACGGATGGTCCCCGGTGAGCGGCTCGGCCGAGTACGCGTCGAGCACGGCGCCGCCCAGCTTGCCCTCGCGGAGTGCGGCGACGAGGGCCACCTCGTCCACGATGCCACCGCGCGCGAGGTTGGCGACGATCGCCGTCGGGGAGAGCCGCGCGAGCTCGCGTCGCCCGATCATCCCCGTGGTCTCGTCGGTCAGGGGCGTGTGCACCGTGACGATGTCCGACGCGTCGAGCACGTCGTCGAGCGACGACAGGCGCGACACGCGCAGCGCCGTGAACCGGTCGTCGCCGATGTACGGATCGAACCCCACCACCCGCATCTCGAACGCGAGCGCGCGGCGCGCGACCTCGCCGCCAATGCGCCCAACCCCGATGATGCCGAGGGTGCGGCCGCGCAGCTCGTTGCCCATGAGCGACGCGCGCTCCCACTTGCCCTCGTGCATGCCCGTGCTTGCACGCGGGATGCCGCGCAACAGCCCGATCAGGGTGCCGAAGACCAGTTCGGCCACCGCCACCGTGTTGCCGGCCGGCGCGTTGATGACGGCAATGCCCAGCTCCGTGGCCACGTCGAGATCCACGTTGTCCACGCCCACGCCGGCGCGACCGACCACGCGCAGCCGGGTGGCCCGCCGCAACAGCGCCGCCGACACCTTGGTGGCACTGCGCCCGACGATGGCATCGTACTGGTCGATGCGTTCCAGCAGTTCGGCGGCCTGAAGAGTCGGCAATTCGTCCACGACGAACTCGGGCGTCGCCGTCAGGACGGCGACCCCTTCGGCGTCGACGCCATCGGTGACCAGCAGGCGGAAGGTGCTCATGAGGCGGGGTGGAGGGTGTGCATGAAAGCTCGCCGGGGGAGCCCCCGCGTTCAACGTCGGGCTTCACCTTGCCGGCGGGGCTACGTTTCCCCCGTGATCACGCCGCCAACGCACATCCTCATCGGCCACAAGCGCATGACGGGGCTCGATGACCGCCTGCGTGCCGCCCGCCCCGACCTCGACATCCGCGCCAAGGATCTCGACCTCATCGACGAGGCCGATCTCGACTGGGCCCACGCCTTCGTGGGCTTCCGGCGCCCCAAGCCCGCCGGCTTCGGCAACGTGCGGTGGGTGCATTCGACCGGGGCGGGGGTGGACGCCTATACCGTTCCGCCCCTCGGGTCGGGGATCCTGCTCACCCGGTCATCGGAGGATTTCGGCCCCGATATCGCCGAATGGTGCGTCGCCCGCGCCCTCGCGGTCACCCAGGGCTTCCGCGCCATGGAACGCGCCCAGCAGGGGCGGACCTGGAGCCCGGATCACCCCGAACGGCTCGCCGGAAGCCAGGTGGTCGTGATCGGCACGGGGCAGGTTGGCCGCGCCATCGCCCGCGCCTTCGCCGCGTTGGGGTGTCGCGTGACCGGGGTGTCGCGGAGCGGTCGTGCGGTCGGTGGCGTGCCGACGGTCGCCGCCATCGGCGAGCTCGATCGGCTGCTCCCGGAGGCGCAGATCGTGATTCTCGCGACGCCGCTCACCGCCGAAACGCGGGGGCTGCTGTCGCGCGAGCGGATGACGCGCTGCCGCGGGGCGCTGCTCATGAACGTGGGGCGCGGCGCGTTGGCCGATGAAGCCGCCCTGCCTGGGGCACTCGACGCGGGCCATCTCCGCGCCGCCGCTCTCGACGTGTTCGCCAAGGAGCCGCTCCCGGCGGACTCGCCGCTCTGGGCCCGGCCCGACGTCTACATCACGCCGCACATCGCGGGGCTCACCACCATCGAGGGCGCCGCACTCGGCTTTCTCGAGTGCCTCTCGGCCATCGAACGCGGCGAGCGCCCGGCGTGGGTCGTGGATCAGTCCGCCGGCTACTGAGCCGTCAGGGAGGCCGTCGGCGCACGATCGCGTCGTGCGAATGTCGCCGCCTGCACGGCCTCGCGGGGGGCGCGGTCAGTCGATCACGGGCCCGGTGTCGCCCGGCAGCAGGAGCTGGCGGTGCGCCCACCACGGCGCGATCCCGTTCCGCATCACCCGTTCATGGAATCGCTTGAGGTCGAACGACGCCCCCTCCCGGGCCATCAGGTCGCGCCGAAGCTTGAGCGCCGCGAGCTTGCCCAGGAAGTAGCCGCCATTGGTCGGGTCGTAGGTCCCGCGCTCCGCCTCCGAGCGCGCGGCCGGAGCGGGGAGGTGTGCCTCCTTCTCGAAGAAGGCGGCCGCCTGGTCCACGTTCCACTGCCCCAGATGCAGCTTCGCACTCGAGATGAGGCGGCAGATGCGCGTGAGCGCCTCGCTCAACTGCCCCATCTTGAGCCTCGGATCACCATCGCCCAGCCCCTGGTCCACCACCAGCTGCTCGGCATAGTGCGCCCATCCATCCTGCCCCGACGACGGTTGCGGGAACGGATTGAGTCCGATCCAGATGCGTCGCACCTTGCCCGGCGTCTTCCGCATGGCCATCGCGTGCAACCAGTGTCCCGGCATCACCTCATGGGCCGAGATGATGGTGAGCGTCGCCCGGTTGAACTTGCGCAGCCAGGCGTCCTGCTTGTCGGCCGGCCAGTCGGCACGGGCATCCGTCACGTAGTAGTAGCTCGTGACCGGCGTGGCCTCGAGCGGTGGCGACGCGTGGCTCGAGGCGAGCCCGAGGTCGAACGGGGGCGCGGCCGCCACGACCGGGCGCTCCGAGGTCGGGATCTCCGCCAACCCCTTGGCGATGACAAAGGCGGTGAGCTGGTCCACGGCCGCCTTCGCCGCGCCCACGACGCCGCCCGCGCTCGGATGGTCGCGCTCGATGTCGTGCCACACGTCGATGGCCGGACGCCTCGCGTCGATCGTCGCGGCGGCGGCCGTGAACTGCGCCTGCGCCGACCGGAGTTCCCGCTCGCCGATCCGGATCAACGCGGGCGCGGTGAGGTCGATCAACTCCTCGGCCCGGTAGCGGGCCTCGAGGTTCCGCTGGCCCACCGCGTACGTGCCGTCCGCCGTGGGCAGCAGCTCCCGGGCGTACCACGCCAGCAGGTCATCCAGCGTGCGCACGGCCGCCGCCGTGGCGGCGTTCAGCGAGTCGCGCAGGTTGCCCTTGGGCAATGCCCCGAACGCCAGCGCCACGTCGCTCGCGAGCGCCTCGCGCGCACCGCCGAGCATCCGCTGTCCCTTCTCGGCGTACACGCGGGGCGGGTGCGACACGTTCGCCTTGAGGGCCGCCACCAGCGCATCGAGGCCCCGCAGCTTGGCGATCAGCGTGCGGGCCCGCGCCTCAAGCGGGGCGGACTCCATGGTCATCAGGTTGTGCACGCCGCTGAACAGGGCATCGCCGTAGACCATCGGGTTCTGCTTCCAGCTCGCGATCGTGCCCACGTCGAGCAGCCAGCCGTCGATGATCCCCACGAGGATGCGCTGGTCCACGCGCTCGTCCGGCGTCAGGCGCGCCGCCGGGAAGGCGGCGATCATCTTCCGTTCGCGTTTGAGCGCGGCGACTTCGCGCGCCATCGCGCCGGCCGAGAAGTCCTCCATCCGGTCGTCGTACGCGTGCAGGCCGTTCCCCGCGGCGATCGACGGGTGCCGGCGCGCAAAGGCGTCGAGCCAGACGTCGACGGCCGCGGCGAAGGTGGCGGGGCGCTGCGCAGCCAGGGGAGCCGCGACCAGGGCGAGCGCGAGGGCGCCCGAGCGGACGGAGGCCGTGACGCGGCGAAGCCGCACGGACAGGCGAGGATCACTCATGCAGGACGAGCCTCCGGGCCCGAACTCGCCAACCGCGAGCCCAGGACGTTGATGGCGAACACGGTCACGAAGATGCAGGCGCCGGGGCAGAGCGCCGCCCACGGGGCGGTCGTCATGCTTTGCTGCGCCTGGTAC
>JANLSF010000635.1:0-3104 GCA_031362285.1 Gemmatimonadota bacterium
CACGATTCCATCCCAGAGCGCAAATGGCTACCCGACCGAAACCAGCAACGGATATATCCATCAGTACAACGCCACGCTGGAGCAGCAGTGGCGGGACATCGGTGCCGTTGTACACGACCATCGGAGCCGTCATGGCGCAGCTGTCCGACAGCGCGTGCGCCATGGCCCACGACGTGGTGGTGGTGGCGCGCGCGGCCGGGAACATGCGCTGCTCGAGCCGCGCCAACTGCTGGCGGCCCGCATCCTCGGGCGACACCCCCGCGTGATTCTCGGAGTACCAGTCCTCGATGTCGAGCGCCACCGCCAAGCCGGTGCGCTGCAGGCGTTCCGCCACCCACAGGCCGGGCTCGAGGTGCGTGATCGCGAGATCGGGCGCGAGCTTGCGCGCCGTGCGTTCGAGCCGGTCCACGGCGTAGCCGAGTGCGTGCGGGTCGTCCCCAAGCCCGAGGCGGAGCCGTGTGCGTCCCACCTTGCTGCGGGCCCGCGCCTTGAGTCGCGCCAGGCGCGAGCGCGCCGAGTCGCCGCGGAGGTCGGCGGCGGGCAGGAACGACCAGCGGCGACCGGCGAGCAGCGCAACGTCCCACGCCGCGTGCTGCGTGTCGAGCCAGACGCCGGTCACGATCACGTCGTGTCCCGCCGCCGACAGGGCGTCGGCCTCGCGCCAGACGCGCGGATTGGTGGAGAGGTGGCCGCTGGTGACGATCGCGATGCGCGCCACCGGCTACGCCGCCCGCCGACCGGCGGCGATCAGGAACTCGCCGAGCCCGAACAGCCGGTCGACCGTCCGGCAGCTGCCCTTGTAGAGCTTCCAGTGGAGCGACTCGCGCGGCGGCGCCTCGGAGTACGCCGCCACCCGCACCGCGTCGCACCCCGCCTCGCGCAGCAACCGTTCGAGGTGCCGCGGCGCGAACACGAAGGTGTGATCGGTGCTCGTGCGGAATGGCGCCGGCCGGCCACGGAGGCGCGCCCACGCGCGCTCGGCCACATACTGGGTGATCCAGATCGCGTCGGTGCCGATCGCCACCACGCCTCCCGGACGCACGCGCGCCACGAGCAGTCGCATGAAGGCGGCCGGGTCGCGCACGTGCTCGAGCACGTGCCAGGCCATGGCGAGGTCGAAGGTGTCGGCCGACAGGCCGGCGGCGCCGAACCCGGTGGAAACCTCGAAGCCGCGCGTGCGGCAGTACGCGGACGCGCGCGCGCTCGGTTCCGTGCCACGCACCTGCCACCCGCGGCCGGCGAGGGCGGCCAGCAGTCCGCCGTAGCCGCACCCGATTTCCGCGGCGCGTCCCGGCGCGCGCACGCCCCACGGGGCCCAGAGCCGCTCGAGCCGCGGCAGGCCCTCGGCCGCGTGCCACTGGCGATTCCCCTCATGGAGCGCGTCGGCGTCGGTCCACGTCGTTCCATAGTACGCGCCGTCGTAGTACGCGCGCACCTCGTCGTCGTCGGCCTGCGGCTGCGCCGCCACGAGCCCGCACGCGCGGCACTGCACCTGCGCACGGTGCAGCGTGGCGGTGCCGGCCCGGGCCTCGGAGAAGGGCGCCAGGGCATCGCCGCCACACAGGGCGCAGGTGGCGCGCGTGACGCTCACGCGACCGCGGTCCACGAATACGCGAGCCGATGCGCGAGCTCCGCCGCGTCCACGCTCTCGAGCATCACGAACCGCGGACGGGCGAGCGCGCGCCCCGCGAGCGCGGCGAAGGCCGGCTGCGTGGAGAAGGCGACGGCGATGCCGGAGCGCGCCGCCACGCGTTCGGTGTCCACGCTGAAGTCGATGCCGGGGCGCCCGTTCGGATACGCCAGGGCGTCCGGCCGAACGCCGGTCCACCCCGCCAGCGCGTCGAGTGATCGCACGATCTCGTCGCCCTGGTCGGTGAGGGCGGCCTGCGCCAGCACGGGGTGCGTGGCCGTATGGGCGCCGAGCGTGATGAGGGGGTGCGCCGCGAGCGCGCGGACCTCGTCCACCGTGCACGGCGCCAGCGGATCGGTCTCGGCGGCGCGCAACACCACGCGCTCGGTGCGGGCGCGCCACGCGATGTACGGCTGCCGCTTCGCGGCTTCGACCGCCGCCTCGCTCTCGGAACGGGCCAGCGTGTCGAACCAGAAGCTGTTCCCGGTGGCCACGGGCTCGGTGCACACGAAGACGGCGGCCGGCACCTTGTGGCGCTCGAGCAGCGGGAGCGCGAGCCGCAGCACGCCCCGATGTCCATCATCGAAGGTCACGAGCACCGCGCGAGGGGGCATGGGGGTCGAGCCGGCCCAGATCGCGCGCGCGTCGTCGAGGGAGAGCGGATCGCAGTGCGCGGCCAGGAGCTTGAGGTGCGCATCCAGCGTCGCGGCGTCCACGTGCAACGCCGCGAACGGCAGGCGCGCGCGCGGCGTGTGGTCGGCGACCACGGCGTGGTAGCCGAGCACGGCAATGCCGGGGAAGCGCCGGGTCGCGAGGGCCCGCGCATAGTGCCCGGCGCCGAAGAGGGCTCGCTTGGCCACGCCCCCCACCATGTTCCTCATGCGTCCCGCCGGGCGACGAAGTGCGGATGCGCCTCGTGCCATCGGATGCGCGTGGCGTCGGCGCCGCCATCGCGACCGGCAACCGCGATCCGTCCAAACCCGGCGCGCTGCAACTGGCGAACGGTTCGATCAGGAGGCGCCGAATACAGGTGCTGCACGCCGCCTCCGTCCTCGTAGGCGAGAAACCACTCGCGGGCGAACGGCGCGCGCAGTTGCCCGAGCACGAAGCGGGCGGCGTGCACCCATCCCCGCACGTACAGGAAGCCGCCGCTGAACGATGCGCCGAGCAGGTTGTGGCTCGAGAGCAGGAAGGGCGCGCCGGGGCGCAGCACGCGGCGGACCTCGGCGAGGCACCGTTCGCGCGTCGCGAGCGGATACAGGCAGTCGAGTCCGTTGTAGCTGAACAGGGCGGCGTCGAACGACGCGTCGGGGAATTCGAGCGCCGCCGCATCCATGTGCCGCACGTCGATGCCCGGCGCGAGACGTCGCGCTTCGTCGAGCAGCGTGTCGGCGAGGTCGATGCCCACCACCTGATAGCCCATGCCGGCGAGCGCGATCGTCGTGCGTCCCGCTCCGCAGCCGAGGTCGAGCAC
>JANLSF010000706.1:0-10238 GCA_031362285.1 Gemmatimonadota bacterium
CATGCCCAACGCGTCGGCCTTGAGGGTCCAGGCGAGGGCCCGGATGCCGCTCACGGTGCCGGCGTCGAACTGCGACACGAGCGGGGCGATGCCGGCGAGGACGTCGTCGGCCGAATGCACGGTGCGGTAGATGGAATTGAAGACGGCGTCGGAGATGCCGGTGCCCGGGGGCACGGACCCCTGCTCCGCGTCCGAGATGGAAATGAGCGCGGCACTCACGGCGGCGAACTCGTCGGTAACGAGCCCCGCGGTGTAGCCGAAGGCGCCCACGGTGCCCGCGTAGCGGCCTTGCAGCCCGGTGGCGAGGGCCACGACACCGTCGGTGGTCAGCGTGTTGTTCGGCGTGGCGGCGTTCGGGTTGGTCAGGTCGAGGCTACAGGCCCCGAGCGTGACCGCGGCGATCGCCAGCGCACCCTGTCGGATGAAGCGCATGTGGGCGTCTCCCGGGGGTCAGAAGGAAAAGCGCGCGCTGATCGACCACGTCTGCGGGATGGGATACCCGCCGAAGTCGAAGCCGCGATCGGCCGCCGTCGTCTGGGCCGAACCGAGCCCACCCGCGTTGGTGCCGAAGAGGTTGAGCTCGGGATCGTACCCCGAGTAGCTGGTCCAGACGTAGAGATTGCGGCCCGAGAGCGTCAACTCGATGCCGTCCTTCACGTAACGCTTCACCGGCTCCCAATCCATCAGGTAGCTGATCGAGAGCTCGCGCAGCTTGGTGAACGACCCGTTCTCGATCCAGTACTGGAAGACGCCCTGCGACCGGCCGTTGTACCCGGGCGCCAGCTTGCGCGGGTCCCCGTACGGGAGCAGTTCACGCTCGTAGCTCTTGGAGTTGCTGGCGATACCGGCGTTCTGCGCGCGCGTCGAGAGGTTCATGACGTCGTTGCCGTACACGCCGTCGAGGAGCACGCGGAGGCGCACCTTCCGCCCGAAGGTGAGTTCGTTGAGCAGCGAGCCGGTCCACTTGGGGTTCGGGTCGCCGATCACCGCGTTGAGCGAGTCGTTGCAGGTGCCGCCGGAGATCGCCTGGCGCTGGGTGGCGTTCCCCATGTCGGCCGTCTGGTTGCTGCGGCGGAGCCGCCCGAGCGAGTCGAGCAGGAAGGCGCCCGTGGCGCAGTTGCGCGCCGCATAGGAACCGTAGAAGGAGCCCACCGGGTAGCCCACCCGGATGCGGTTCGGGTATCCACCGGCCGACTGGAAGTCCTGGATGTCGAGCGACTCGATGCGATTCTGGTTCGCGGCGTAGGTGATCGTCGACTCCCACTTCACGTCGCGGGTGTCCACGTTGAGCGTGCGCACGAGCAACTCGAATCCCTTGTTGGACATCGAGCCGATCGGGTAGAACTGCCGCGAGAAGCCGGTGGACGTGGGCAGCGGCCGGAAGAAGAGCAGGTCCGACACGAGCCGGTCGTAGTACGTCGCCTCGACCCCCACGCGCCCGTTGAGGAAGCCGGCGTCGGCGCCCAATTCCCACTCGCGCGCCCGCTCGTTGCGGAGCGACGGGTTGCCGAACGTCACGTCGTTCACGAACCCGGGGCGGTTGGCGAACGGCGACTGCGCGAAGGTCACGAACTGCGAGTAGGCGTTGACGATGCCGGGCTGGCTGCCCGCCCACCCCATGGCGCCACGCAGGCGCAGGCTGTTGAAGTTGCCGGCCTGGTTGTCCACCGCCACGTAGGACGCGGAAACCTTGGGGAACACCTGCCAGCGTTCCGCCGGCGCGAACGTCGACGAGGCGTCGTAGCGCACCGCCGCCACGAGGAACAGCCGGTCCTTCCACGCCACCTCCTGCTGGCCGTAGAAGCCGAGGGTGCGCAGCTCGACCGAGGCCTGGCTCACCGACGGGTTCGAGCCCGCCGAGAGCAGCTCCCCCGAGGGGGCGAGGCCGAAGTTCACCGCCGTGGTGCTGTTGATCTGCTGCTGCGTGTAGTTGAAGCCGGCGGTGGTGCGGAGGTCGAAATCGCTTCCGGCTCGCCAGTTGTAGCTGGCCACGCCGTCCTGGTTGAGGACCTTCGTATCCTGGAAGGTCGACTGGGCGCGCCCGGTGGAGTTGGGGGCGGTGCCGAGGATGGCGCCGCGCGGAATGAACTGGCGCTGCTCGAAGTTGTTGTAGTCGAGGCCCAGCGTGTAGCTCATGGTCAGGTTCGGATCCGGCGTCCAGGAGAGCTTGGAGGAGCCGATGAACCGGTTGACCTGCTGCGGGTTGCGGATGCGGTCGATGGCGAGGAGCGGGTTGGTGCCGAGCGACGGCGGCAACGGATAGACGCCGTTGACCGGGCGGAAGTCCACCTGCGTGGGCGCAAAGAAGAGCGACCCCATGATGCCGTACTCGTTCTGTTCGCCGAACGCCTGCAGTTCGTTGTGCGTCTGCACGAAGTCGGCGCCGACGTTCAGGATCAGCTGGTCGGAGAGCGTCTGCTGGATGTTGATGCGGGCGCCCTGCCGTTCCGACGAGGTGGACTTGAGGATGCCCTCGTCCTTGAGCGCGTTGGCGCTGATGAAAAAGCGGGTCTGGTCGTTGCCCCCCTCGACCGTGAGGGTCTGCTCGAGGACCGGCGCGATGCGGAAGATGTCGTTCTGGTAGTTGAAGCGGCGCGTCGAGATCCCGTTCACGTCGTACGGGAACAGGTTGAACGGCTGCTGCGCGCGGAGCGAACTCTCGCCGTAGCGCGAGGTGAAGGTGAACTTCGGCTTCCCGATGCTGCCGCGCTTGGTGAAGATCTGCACCACGCCGTTGTTGGCGCGCGAGCCGTAGAGCGCCGCGGCCGCGGCCCCGCGAATGACCTCGATGCGCTCGATGTCGTTCGGATTGAGGTCGGCGAGGCGATTCTGCGGGTTGGAGCGGCCGCCCAGGTCGGTCAGTTGCCCGGACCCGTTGTCGATGATGACGCCGTCCACGATGTACAGCGGATCGGAGCCGGAGATGAACGAGTTGGTGCCGCGCAGGCGCACCGAGATGCCGCCGCCGCCCGGGCCGCCCGAGTTCTGCGTGATCTGGGCGCCGGCGATCTTCCCCTGCATCGCCTGGTCGAGGGTGGTGGCGGGCGCGCGCCCGAGGACGCTCGAGTCCACCGAGGCGATGCTGGTCCCCACCTTGCGCTTCTCGGTGGGTGCCCCCGTGCCCGTGACCACCACCTCGGCGAGGTTCACGCCGCTCGTGCGCATGGTGAAGTCCACCGTCTGCGTCACGCCGGCGATGACCGTCACGAGCTTCGATGCGGCCTGATAGCCGATGCGACGCACGCCGATCGTCCGGCTGCCGGCAGGCACGCCGGGGAGCGTGTATTCGCCGGCCCCGTTGGTGACGGCGCCGAGGCGCGCCCCGACCACGAGGACCTGCGCATCCGGGATGCCCTGACCGTTGGTGGCCTCGGTCACCTTGCCGCGGACGACACCCGTGGGCGTCGCGGTCTGGGCGTGAGCGAGAGCGGGGCAGGCCACCAGCGCGAGGCCGGCCAATCCGCGTCGAATGAAGGATCGCATCATCATGCGAACAACCCTCTGTAAGGGCAGGTGGGCCGGCGACCGGCCCGCATGCCACGATGGTGTGAACAGGTGGCGGCAGAGTAACCCTCATTGCCGCTCCCGGCAATGGCGCCGGCGTCGCCCTAGGTCATCGGGACACACTCGAGCACCAGCGAGAGCAGCGCGCCGTCGTCCGAGCGAGGCTCCGCGAGCGAGTCCACCCGCCACCCGCCCTCGGCCAGCACCCGCCACCAACTGGCGAACGTGCGATAGTACCACGGCATGGGCGTGGCGAAGCCGGAGCCGAAGGCCGCGAATCGTTCTTCGCGCCAGCCGTCCACGTAGCCCTCCGCTCCGGCCGCGCCGACCGGGTGGACCGTCTGGATCACGAGCCGTCCGGTGAGCGTGGCGCGCGCGCGCAGTCCGCTCAGGAGCGGCCCGATCTCGGCATCGAGCAGGGCAAAGTTGCACACGATCACCTCGAAGGGACCGCTGACGAGGGCCGGGTCCGCTGCGAGTGCCTCGTACGTGACCACCGCAAACGTGGCACCGCCGGCGGCGCGCGCGGCCTCGACCAAGGGCGCGCTGCCATCGGCTCCGGTCACGTTGGCCCCCTGGGCGGCGAGTGCGCGCGCCAGCCAGCCCTCGCCGCAGCCGACGTCCAGCACCCGCAGGCCGGGGGCGGCCCGGCATGCCGCGACGACCGCGGCGTCCGTGCCCCGGCGACGACTCGCGATCGCGCCCGAGCGCACGGCGTGCGTCCAGGCTTGGGCGTTGGGCACCCAGCTCTCGTGCTGGCGGGTGGGGAGCAGGCGGTCGGTCACGGGGTGCGGACGGGGGCGGGACGGCACACGGGCGCGGCGTCGCGGCGTGCGCCAACGTTCCGGCGCTGGCGCGGCGCCGTCAAGGGTGCGCGAGGCTTGCCGAGGCCCGACTTGCGTCGGACATTCAGGGGCCCCGCGCGTTCGGCACGGGCCGCGTCCCCCCGGCACCCTTCCGTCCCCATGTCTCGAGTTCTCCTCCAGCTGGCGATCGCCTCCCTGCTGCCGCTGACCCTCTCCGCGCAGCGCAAGGCGCCGGCGCCCGCCGCCCCGCGCGTCGAGTCCGCGCAACTCGCCTCCCTCAAGTACCGGCACATCGGCCCCGAGGGCAATCGCATCACTTCGGTGACCGGCGTGATCGGCGACCCCATGACGTACTACGCCGGCGCGGCCTCGGGCGGCATCTGGAAGACGTCCGACGGTGGCGTGCATTGGGCGGCCATGAGCGACGACCTCCCGGTCTCGTCGATTGGCGCGCTGCAGGTGGCGCCGAGCGACCCGAACGTGGTGTGGGCCGGCACGGGGGAGTCGTTCATCCGCTCCAACATTTCGCTCGGCTGGGGGATGTACAAGTCCACCGACGCCGGCAAGACGTGGCTCAAGTCGGGGCTCGAGAACACCGGCCGCATCGCCCGCATCGTCATCGATCCGCGCAATCCCGACGTGGTGATCGTGGCGGCGCTTGGCCACGCGTATGGCCCGCAGCCGGAACGCGGCATCTTCCGCACGCAGGACGGCGGCAAGAGCTGGGACAAGGTGCTGTTCGTGAACGATTCGGCGGGCGGCGTGGACGTCGTCATGGACCCGAACAACCCGCGCATCCTGTACGCCGCGCTCTGGCAGATCGAGATCCACACGTGGGGGCGCACCTCGGGCGGGGCGGCCTCCGGCATCTGGAAGTCGGTGGACGGGGGCCTCTCCTGGAAGCGGCTCACCGGCAACGGGCTCCCCGAGAAGCCGGTCGGCAAGATCGGCCTTGGCATGTCGAAGGCGAACTCCAATCGCCTCTTTGCCCTCATTGAAACGGGGGACGGCGTGCCGGCCCTGAACGTGGCGGAGCCGTCCAACGGCCGCCTGTTCCGCTCCGATGACGGCGGCGCCAAGTGGGAAGTGGTGAGCTACGACCGACAGGTGGCAGGCCGGACGCACTACTACAACCGGATGGGCGTCTCGCCCGACAACCCCGACGAGGCGTACTTCCTGAGCGCGAACTGGGCCAAGACGCTCGATGGCGGCCGGACGATCATTGATCCGCCCGCGGCCGAGATCCCCGGCGGCGACCATCACGACATCTGGATCGACCCGACGAACGCGAACCGGATGATCGTGAGCCACGACGGTGGTCCGTCGATCACGCAGAACCGCGGCCGCACCTGGATGCGCCCGCAGTTGCCGATCGCGCAGATGTACCACGCCACCACCGACACGCGCATTCCGTACATGGTGTGCGGCAACCGGCAGGACGGCCCGAGCGCGTGCGGGCCGAGCAACTCGCGCTCGTCGCCCCCCAATGGCAATGGCGGTGCCCCGGGCGTGGGCGCGATCACGCACGGCATGTGGTTCCAGGTGGGCGGCGGCGAGAGCGGCTGGGCCACCCCGGACCCCGAGAATCCCGACCTGATCTGGTCGAGCGCCTCGGGCTTCGGCTCGGTGGGCGGCATCGTGTCGCGCTACGACGTGAAGTCGGGCATTGCCACGTATGCCGAAGTCTGGCCGCAGGCGACGATCGGCTGGGCCGCGGACTCGCTCAAGTATCGTTTCGTCTGGACCTTCCCGCTCACGATCAGCCCGCACGACCACAACAAGGTGTACGTGGGCTCGCAATACGTGATGGCGACCACCGATGGCGGGCGCTCGTGGCAGGAGCTGGGGCCCGACCTGACGCGCAACGACAAGTCGAAGCAGGTCCGCTCGGGCGGCCTGACGCCGGACAACATCGGCGTGGAGTACGCCGGCGTCGTCTTCGCGATCGCCGAGTCGCGTCTGGAAAAGGGGCTGCTGTGGGCCGGCACCAACGACGGCCTCGTGCACGTCTCGCGCGACGGCGGGAAGGCGTGGTCCAACGTGACGAAGAACATCCCGGGCCTGTTCGAGTGGGGCACCATCTCGAACATCGAACCGTCGCGCTACGACGCGGCCACCGCCTACCTCACGGTGGACGGGCACCAGATGAACAACCGCGATCCGTGGATCTACAAGACCACGGACTACGGCAAGAGCTGGACGCTGATCGTCAACGGCATCCCGAAGAGCCCGCTGTCGTATGCCCACGTGGTCCGCGAGGATCCGGTGAAGCGCGGGCTGCTCTACGCCGGCACCGAGAACGGCCTCTACACCTCGTTCGATGACGGCGCGAACTGGCAGCCGCTGCAGAACAACCTGCCCCATGCCCCGGTGTACTGGATCACGGTGCAGGAGCACTTCAGCGACCTCGTGGTGGCGACCTACGGCCGCGGCTTCTGGATCCTCGACGACATCACGCCGCTCCGCACGGCGGCCGAGGTCGCGACCAGGGACGCGCACCTGTTCGCGCCGCGCGCGGCCTATCGCTTCAAGCAGGTCGAGGCACGCTGGGCGGCGTTCGAGGATCCGACCGCGGGCGATGACCCGCCGTATGGCGCCGCGCTGCACCTCTGGCTCAAGGCCGACGCCAAGGACTCCGTCGCGGTGAGCTTCACCGACGCGGCGGGTACCACGTGGCGCACGATGACGGTGGCGGCCAAGGCCGGCGTGAACCGCATCTGGTGGGACTTGAAGTCGGACCGCTCCAAGGAAACCCGCGTGCGCACGGCGCCGCTGTACACGACGGGTGCGGTCCTCGGCTACGACGCCAAGCCGGCGCCGTGGGTCAATCGCGTGTCGATGCTCGTGCCACCCGGCCGCTACACGGTGAAGATGAAGATCGGCGCGCAGGAACTCACCGAGACGCTCGAGGTGCGCAAGGACCCGAACTACCCGGCCACCGACGCCGACATTGCGCAGGGCGTGGTCGCGACGAAGGCGGTCATCGCCGACATCAACGATGCGGTCGAGGCCATCAACACGGTGCAGGGAGTGCGCACGCAGCTGATCACGCTGCGCGGCGTGCTCAAGGACGACCCCAAGTCGGCGGACCTGCGCGCCGCCACCGACTCACTCGACCGGAAGTTCATGGCCCAGGAGGAGTTCCTCCGGCAGCTGCGCTCGACGGGGCGCGGACAGGACCAGCTGCGCTGGCCCTACCGCATCACCGAGCAGCTCGGCTACCTGGGCGGCACGCTCGACGGCGCCGACCAGCCACCCACCAAGCAGCAGCAGGAAGTGGCCGGGTTGCTCCACGAGCAGTTGGTGGCCGTGAAGGGGCGGATCGATGCCCTGCTCAAGAAGGAGCTCGAGGCGTTCAACGAGCGGCTGCGGCAGCGCAAGGTGCAGCCCGTGGTGTTCTAGCCGGCGCGACCGCTCAGGTGGTGACGACGGGCTCCTGATACTTCTGGCGCGTCACCGAGCGCCAGAGCCAGATGCCGAGCGCCAGCGGCAGCGCCACGAAGATCAGCAGCTTGAAGAGGAGGATGGCCGCGAGACCGACCACGATCAGCACGATGATCGGGATGCCGAGGATCGCGATGGTGAACAGCGGGCGGAGGGCGAACAGGCGAATCAGGGTCGCGATCACGATGGGGCTCCAGGAGTCGAGGGACTGGCCACACTACGTCGGCCGGTCGCGCGGGTTTCGAGCGTGTCGATCCACCACGCTGGGACGCCCCGGGACTACGCCAGGAGGTCGCGCCCGATCGAGGCCACGGTGGGCCGGCCCGCCAACGCCATGCTGAGCGCCAGCTCATCGCGCAGCAGTTCCAGCACGCGCTGCGCGCCGGCCTCCCCGCCCACGGCCAGCCCCCAGAGGTACGGCCGGCCGATGAGCACGGCGCGCGCGCCCATGGCCAGCGCCTTCAGCACGTCGGTGCCCCGGCGGATGCCGCCGTCGACATAGACCTCGGCACGGCCGGCCACGGCATCCACGATGGGGCACAACGCGTCGGCACTGCTGATCACCGTGTCGAGCTGGCGGCCTCCGTGCGTGGACACGATCACCCCATGGGCTCCGTGCTCCACGGCGCGCGCCGCGTCGGCGGCGGCGAGGATCCCCTTGAGCACGATCGGCATCGACGTGACCGACCGGAGCCACGCGATGCTGTCCCACGCGAGCGCGGGGTCCCAGCGCGCCGCCACGTACGAGGCGAGACCCGAGGCGCCGGCACCTGCCGACAGGCCGCCGCCCGCGCCGCCATAGCGGACCAGGTTCGCGATCTCGATGCCGGGGGGCGCATGGAAGCCGGCGCGCACCTCGCGCTCGCGCCGGCCCAGGTAGGGCACGTCCACGGTGAGACAGAGTGCGGCGTAGCCCGCGTCGTCGGCGCGACGCACGAGGTCCAGCGTCAGCTCGCGCTCCTTGTAGCAATAGAGCTGGAACCACTTCGGCCCCGGCGATGCCGCCGCGACCGCTTCGAGCGACTCGCTCGCCATCGTGCTGAGCACCTGGATGATCCCCACGGCCTGCGCGGCGCGGGCCACCCCCGACTCGCCGTCGGCATGCGCCATCCGGTTGAGCGCGCACGGCGCCGTCATCACCGGCATCGCGACCCTCGTCCCGAGGATCGTCGTGGCGAGGTCGAGGGCGCTCACGTCCACCAGCATCCGGGGCACGAGGCGCAGCCGTTCCCACGCCCGTGGCGCCTCGGCCAACGTCACCTCGTCGTTGGCGCCGCCCGCGTAGTAGGCGTCGACCATCGGCGCGAGCACCTCGGCCGCGCGCTGCTCGTACTCGCGCAGGTTGACGGGGTCGCTCACGCGCCCGCTGCCACCGCGGCGCGCACGCGATGCGCCCCGGCGTACACGTTGGCCGTGTCGCCCCGCACGAGTCCCACGAGCGCCATGCCACAGGCCTCGGCCATGCGAATGGCGAGCGCCGTGGGGCGCGAGACGGCCGCCAACAACGGCACGCCCACGGCCGCCGCCTTCTGCACCAGTTCGACGCTCGCGCGACTGGTCACGATCAGCAGTCCGCGGGACGGGTCTTCGCCGGCGCGCAGGAGGGCGCCGATCACCTTGTCGAGCGCATTGTGGCGCCCGACGTCCTCCCGCACCAGCACCACGTCGCCGTCGGGCGTGGCCCATGCGGCGGCGTGCAGCGCGTAGGCCTCCCGATTCAGCGCCTGGCGCGACCCGAGGGCACGCGCCGCCGCGAACAGGGCCTCGGGCGCCACCGTCAGCGCACCGGCGACCCGCCGCGCCGGCCGCACCGCGTCGTCGATGGCCTCGACGCCGCACAGGCCACATCCGGTGCGCGCCGGCATGGCGCGTGCTCGCTCGCGCAGCCGGTCGGCCACCCCCGACGGGACGCCGATGCGCAGCTCCACGCCGCGCGCGTGCCGCTCGACCCGCACGCCGTCGATCTCGCCCGCCGACGCCACGATGCCTTCCGTCACCGAGAATCCGACGGCGAGGTCCTCGAGGTCGGCGGGGGTGGCCATCACCACCACGTGCGCCCGCGCTCCATAGATGAACGCCACCGGCACTTCCTCGACGACCTGCCCCGAATCCGGACGCACCTCCTGTCCGTCGAGGCGCGTCCAGTGATACGTCGTCACGGGCGACGCGTTGGTGAGCGACGGCAGGGCGAGCGGCTCCGTCAACGCCCCTCCAGGTTCTGCACGAAGCGCCAGCCGAAGCGCCCCTTGATGCACAGGTTGCCCATCGTGATCGTGTTGTCCATCGGCGACGTCGCCTTCACGATCGAGTCATCCTGCACATGCAGCGTGAGCGTGCATCCGACGCCGCAATAGGGGCAGATCGTGTCGGTCGCCTGCTGTCGCGCCGGGGCCCAGGTTCCGGCCGCGCGCATGTCGAACTCGCTCGTCGCCATGAGGGCCCCGGTGGGGCACACGGCGATGCAATTCCCGCAGTACACGCACG
>JANLSF010000714.1:0-2305 GCA_031362285.1 Gemmatimonadota bacterium
CAGCGCCAGCGCGGCCCACGTGAGCACGCCGATCAGCCGCTGTCCCTCGAGCGGCGCCGCCTGATCGAGCCAGAGTCCGCCGCCGACCCACAGCGCCACCACGAGGGCAATCCACGGATCGCCTCGCCGCGCCTCGGGCCCGGTCACGCTAAGGCTTGCCGCTATCCGGCCGACGTGCCCGCCGTGCGAGGTCCGCCACCATGTCGACGATCGCCGCCGCACGCTGGGCCTCGGACTGCGGCAGGCTCCGCGGATTCGTGTACGAGTAGGTCCGGTACACCGCCCCGTCGAGCGCCTCGACCGTCACCATCATGTTCTCGGCCGTCCGGCCGGCGCCCATCGCGCGCACCAGCGAGTCACTCGGCGACGGCAGTGAGTCCTGGTCGGGCAACGTGAAGGCGCGCAGCGAGTCGAGTTGCGCCAGCACGGTGCGCCAGTCCGGCTCCTGGCGCAGCCGAAAGCGGCACGCCTCGTGGCCCCCCGCCCGAAACATCGAGGCACAGGTGACGGTGGCCTGCACGGAGTCTCGCGCGCGATTATTGAGGTCCGCCGCCTCGCCCGAGAGTGACCGGTCGCCGTCGCCCGACGGGAGGGCCCACCAGGCCCAGAGCTCACCGGTCGCCCCCTTCGGTCCACCGCTCGCGACGCGCAGCAACAGGTCAGGCGCGCCCGATGCCATGGCGAACCAGACGCGGATTTCTCGCTGTCCCGGCGACAGGCGCTGCTCGCGCAGGAGACTCATCCGCGCGAGGGCACTGATGTCGCCTCCTTCGGCGCGCTCGGCGATCGATATCGCGGCGGTTCGCCCACCGCGGCCGGGAATGAGGCAGCCGGTGGCGAGCACGACGATGCCCGCCGCGGCCGCCCCGCGCCACCGGAGACCACGCCCGCTGGCGCGGCGAAGATCGCGGCCGCGCGTCGTGCCCGCGGGGACGGCCCGCGCGGCAGGTGGGGGAGGAGGAGCAGGTGAGCGGCACATGGTCACCAGAAGATGGCCCGGCATTGGCCCCCCCGCCACCAGTGCCCCCCCACCTGGCCTACACGCCGTAGCGATCGCGGAACAGCGTGTCGTGGTGCCGCTCGTGGCCCGCGATGATGTAGGCCAGCCCGCGCACCGAGGCCGGGTGGCCGCTCATCACCCCGAGGTTGGCCCACGCCGCGAGCGGCACGCTGTTCACCAACTGGATCGTCGAGCGGCGGACCGTCGCGAACTCGTCGAGCAGTCCGCCAAAGTCGCGGGCATTGGCTTGGCTCGCCGGCGTCCATGCGTTCTCGTCGAACGGCGGCTGCGGCTCGCGCCCGCCACGTGCGAAGCAGAGCATCCGGTAGGCGAACACCCGCTCGGTGTCGGACACGTGCTGCACCGACTCGGCCAGCGTCCACTTGCCCTCGGCATACCGCTCGCCGGCCTTCGCCGACCCCGACTTGAGGCGCGCCAGGAGCGCGGCATGCCCACTCGTCATGACGGACGCGAAGTCGCCGTCCGGGACGAGGGCGACGTACTTGCCGTGGAAATCGGCGTATTCGCTGGCGGCGGGGCGTGCGAGCATGGGACCTTGGGCGGGTGGCGGGAGGGCGGCGGGCCCACGCGTCCGCGAGACGCGGAGGGCGACCGCCGCCGTGCGGAGGTGCGGCCACGGGAATATGGCAGCGACACGAGGTGCGCCGCGACTGGCCTCGCGACCTTCGCGAACCACGAGGTGTCCGGCGGCGTTCACTCGTGGTTGACAACGTCACGACCGGCCCGGGATATTCATCGGCATCACTCGATCGGCGTCATCGAGTGCCCCGATCCCACCGCCGGGAGGGTTCAAGTTCACTCCGGTCCGGGAGGCGCAGGTTGTCGGGGAATTCGCACCAGTGGTGGGGTGGACGTGGTGGCGCTTTGCGCGGGCTAGCCGCACTCGCGCCCGCCCGTGACCGGGCCTCCGCCCCGGCCCGTCGCGCCGAGGCCGCCCTCCGTGAGTAGCACCGCGTCGAGCGGCCTCGCCTGGCGGCACATCGTACGGATCGGCCTCGTGCAGGCCTCGATTGGCGCCGTCGTGGTCATGATGACCTCGACGCTCAATCGCGTGATGGTCGTGGAACTGTCGCTGCCCGCGCTCGTGCCCGGTGTGCTCGTGATGCTGCATAACGTCATCCAGATCGGGCTGCGCCCCGGCATGGGCCACGGTTCCGATGTCTCGCGGCGCCGGGAAGGATGGATCGTGGGCGGCATGGCGTTGCTCGCCCTGGCCGGCATCGGTGCGGCGGCCTCGGCGGCCTGGATCGTGGAGTCGCGGGCGTGGGGGCTCGCGTTCGCCGG
>JANLSF010000733.1:0-2984 GCA_031362285.1 Gemmatimonadota bacterium
CGGCGCCGCAGCCGGCGCTGGCTTGGCGGTGGGGACGCCGACCTGCGGTGCCGGCTTGGCGGGCGCCTTGGTCCCCTCCTGCGTGGCCTTCTGCGCTTCGGCGTTCGTCGCCTGATTGCGCTGGTCGGCCTGCTCAGCGGCCTTGCGCGCCCGCGTGATCGCCTCCGTCACCTGTGCATGGACCACCTGCACCGGGGCGAGGGCAACGACGACGCTGGCGACGATCAAGCCGTGCACGATGCGAGTGGCCATGGATGGCTGCAGCATGACGCGAAACTCCAGGAATCGGGGGACTGTGGCTGCGACTGGTCGCGCACGTGACGGTGAGCGCCCAACAACGCCGCCCCGCTCACGCAAGGCGGCCGCCGACAAGGTATGACGAGCCATGTCCGGCCCGGGATACGCCGCCGACGGCCGCCCCTTCGGTACCGTCACCGGTCAGAACGGCAGGTCGTCGTCCTCTTCCTGCAGGGCCCCCGGGAAATCCTCGAACTCCTCACCCCCCGGCTTCCCCGCCGCAGCCGCCTTCGCCGGCTTGGCCGCCCGCTCGCGCGGCGCCGAATTCTCGCCGCCGCCCTCGCCACGTCCGGCACCGCCACCGAGCAGGATGATCTCGGTCACGTTGATCTCGGTGGTGTAGCGCGTCTGCCCCTCCTTGTCCTGCCACTGCCGGTACTCGATGCGGCCCTCCACGAAGAGCTGCTTCCCCTTCGTGCAGTACTTCTCGACCACATCGGCCAGCCCCGCACCGCTCTTGCTGTTCCACGCAATGCAGCGATGCCATTCGGTCTTCTCCTGCTGCTCCCCGGACGCCGAACGCCACGTGCGCGTCGTCGCGAGCGAGAACTCGGCCACCCGGTTGCCTCCGGTCGTGGAACGAACGTCGGGATCCTTCCCCAGATTGCCGATCAGCTGGACCTTGTTGAGACTGCGGCTCATGGTGCCTCCAGAAAGTGAATCGTGGGCGTCACGTGAACGCCCCTAGCGTAGGCCCTCCTGCCCCGACTCGCGTCACCCGTTCTGCGCGCACAGGGCCCTTCGATTGCACCACCCGACGCCTAGCGCAGCGTCGTCCGCTTCAAGACCAACGCATCCTCCACCGGATCGTCGTAGTAGCGACGCCGCCGGCCAGCCTCCGTGAATCCTCGCGAGGCGTACAGCCGACGCGCCGACACGTTCGACTCGCGCACCTCCAACCAGACCGTCGTCGCCCCGCGCACCGCCGCCATCGCCAGCACGTCGTCGAGCAGGCGAGCGCCGAGGCCCCGCCCGCGCCACTCCGGGTCCACCGCGAGGTTCGCAATTTCGCCCTCGTCGGCGGCGAACAGGGCGATCGCGAACGCGGCCACCTCGCCCGCGTCCTCGACCACCGGAAAATACACGTGGCCCGCCCCGAGCAGCGACCGAAACGAGCCGGCGGACCACGGGTCGCCGAAACTCCGCCGTTCGATCGCGAGCACCCCCTCGAGGTCGCTCGCGGCTGCGCCACGCACGATCGCGCTTGCGCTCGCGCGGCCCGTCACGCGGCCGGGAGCGGCCGACCATGCGCCGCCTCCCACTGGACCTGGGCCTCGGCCATCCGACCATATGCGGGTTCCCAGGTGCCGATGTCGACCACGACGCCGCACCCGCCCGCCAGCAGGCGCAGCGCCCCGCGCGCGTGGGGCCGCCCACCGTCATCCGGCCCCACGCCGAGCACCCGGGCCCCGCGCGCCAACGCGTCGGCCGCGGCGGACTCGACGGCGATGCGCCGCGCCGGCCCGTCCACCGTCACCCGGCCATCGGCGTGTCGCTCACACCCCTGCGCGAACCACTCCCCCCGGAGGGCGTCGGCCACGGCGAGGTACCGGCCGGGTGCCAAGCGGTCGGCCGCAGCTGCAGCAAGCGCAAGGCTCGGAACGGCCACCAGCGTGGCCCCCGCCCCTTCGGCCACCCCCTTCGCGATCGCGGCGATGATGCGCACCGACGTGAAGCTCCCCGGCCCCGCACCGACAATCACGCGCGTGACCAGCGACGCGCGCGTGCCGGCCTCGCGCAGGGCATCAAGCACGGCCGGGAAGAACGGGTCGCCCGACCGCGCGCCCATCGGCACCTCGCGCTCCGCGCGACATCGCTCGCCATCGAAGACGGCAATCGTGCCGGCCCCGACGGCGCCATCGACCGACAGGGTGATCATGGCCTCCCCTCGCGCACCTCGCGCTCCCCGGGATCACCAGCGGCGGACAGCCGGATCCATCGCGTCGACTCGGGCAGTCGCCCCGCCGCGCGCTCCGGCCATTCGACGATCACGAGCGCCTCGCGCGCGAGCAGCTCGTCGAGGCCGATCGAGTCGAGCGCCGCCGCCGACTCGAGCCGGTACAGATCCAGGTGCAGGACGGTCCCGCGGGGCGTGTCGTACTCGTGCACCAGTGCGAAGGTCGGGCTCGTCACCGGCTGCATGACGCCGAAGCCCCGGCAGATCGCCTGCGCGAGCGTGGTCTTCCCCGCGCCCAGGTCGCCCGAGAGGGCGAGCACCATCGGGAGGTGTGCGGCGCGCCCGATGGCCTCGCCATGCGCCACGAGGGCGCTGCGGACGAGGCGTTGCACGACGGCGGTGGCGGGACTGGTCACGCTAGCGACCCGCCCGTTGGCGCGCGTTGTCCTTCCGTCGCTGCCCGTCCTGCGCGGCCTTCAGCTCGAAGATCTGGTCTCGCAGTCTGGCGGCCGATTCGAAATCCAGGGCCGCCGCCGCGAGCTTCATCGCCGCCTCCAGGTCCTCGACCGCCCGCGCGGCATCGGCCGCCTTGGCCGCGGCCGGCGCCCCCCGCTTGGCCGCGCGCTCCTCGCGCTCGTCGCGGGCATCGGCCACGCGCGTGATGAACCGCACCTCGTCGACACTCTTGAAGACGCCGCGCGGCGTGATGCCGTGCTCGAGGTTGTGGGCCACCTGCGTCGTGCGGCGGCGGTCGGTCTCGTCGATCGCGCGCTGCATCGAGCCGGTGATC
>JANLSF010000666.1:0-2284 GCA_031362285.1 Gemmatimonadota bacterium
TGGGACTCGACCGCCTGCTCTGGGTTCCGGCCGCGACCCAGCCATTCAAGGTCGAGGCCGAGTCGGCCTCGGCGGCGCACCGCGCCGCCATGACCGCACTGGTCACGGAACCGGATCGGCGCTTTGCGACCGACAGGGTCGAAATCGAGCGTGGGGGGTTATCTTTCACCGTTGAGACACTGCGCACCCTGACCGCGCGGGAGCCGGGCCATGCCTGGTTCCTGTGCGTCGGCGCCGACGCCTTCCGCGGATTCGCGCGCTGGCGGGAGCCCGGGGCGATTGCCGGCCTGGCCACGGTGGCCGTGCTGGCGCGCGAAGGGGCCGGGGCGGCGCCAGTGGCCCTCGCGGCGGTGCCGGGGGCCATCGAGGTCCCGGTGCGGCGCGTGGACGTGTCGAGCACGGAGGTCCGCGCGCGAGTGCGCGCGGGGCGCTCCGTCACGGGATTTGTCACGGAGCCGGTGGCGGCGTACCTCGCCGCGCACGGGCTGTACCGATAGGGGACGGGATGCTCAAGGGATTGCTCACCGGGTTGTTCGGCACGCGGCACGATCGCGAACGCAAGCGCGTGCAGCCGATCGTGGACGAGGTCAACGCGCTCGCGCCTCGGCTGTCGGGGATGACCGACCGGGAATTGCAGGCCCAGACGGGGCTCTTGCGCGCGCGCCTCCTCGAGCGCACGGGCGGACTCTCGGAGAAGATCGCGGCGCTGAAGGCGCGCAAGCACGACGCGCGCGACGTGGCCGAGCGTGAGCTGCTCGACCGTGAGCTCTCGGGCGCCGACGGTCGGGCCGGGTTGGAGGGCGAGCTGCGCGTGGCCACCGGCGAGGTGCTCGATGCGATCCTGCCCGAGGCGTTCGCGACCGTGCGCGAGGCCGCCCGGCGCCTCCTCGGGTCCAATGTTCCGGTCACGGGACAGGCGATGACCTGGGACATGGTGCACTACGACGTGCAGCTCATCGGGGGCATCCAGCTGCACCTCGGCCGGATCGCCGAGATGGCGACCGGTGAGGGCAAGACGCTCGTGGCCACCCTGCCGCTCTACCTGAACGCGCTGCCGGCTCGCGGGGCCCACCTCGTCACGGTGAACTCGTACCTCGCCCGTCGCGACTCGCAGTGGATGGGGCACCTGTTCAGCTGGCTGGGGCTGTCGGTCGGTTGCCTCGATGACACCGAGCCCGGGACGCCGGAGCGCCGTGCCGCGTACCTCTGCGACATCACGTACGGCACGAACAACGAATTCGGCTTCGACTACCTCCGCGACAACATGGTGACGTCGCTCGAGCAGCGCGTGCAGCGCGGTCATGCCTACGCGATCGTCGACGAAGTGGACTCGGTGCTGATCGACGAGGCGCGCACGCCGCTGATCATCTCGGGACCGGTGGGGAACGAGAACGACCTGCAGTACGGCGAGCACAACGCCTCCGTGGCGCGCCTCGTCACCTCGCAGACGGCCCGCGTGAATGCCCTCGTGGCGGAGGGCGAGCGCGCCCTCGCCGCCGGCGACCCGCAGCTGGCCGGCATCAAGCTCTACACCGCCCGGCTCGGCGCCCCGAAGGCGCGCCGCCTGCTCAAGGTGCTGCAGGAGACCGGCGTGAAGGAACTGGTCCAGCGCATGGAGCTGGACCACATCGCCGACCGCAAGCAGCCGGCGTCCAAGCAGCAGTTCCGCGACATCGAAGAGGAACTCCTCTACGTCCTCGACGAACGCGGCAACACCGTGCACCTGACCGACCGCGGCGTCGACGCGATGTCGCCCGACGACCGGGAGGCGTTCGTGCTGCCCGACCTGTCACAGGCCGTGGGGCAGCTCGAGCGCGACACCACCCTCGCGCCCGAGGAGCGGATCCGCCAGCGCCTCCAGATCGACGGCGAGTACGCGCGAAAGGCCGAGCGGCTGAACATCGTGCACCAGTTGCTGCGCGCCCACGCCCTGTTCGAGCGCGACGTGAACTACGTGGTGCAGGAGGGGCAGGTGCTGATCGTCGACGAGTTCACCGGCCGCACCATGCCCGGTCGTCGCTGGTCCGAGGGGCTCCACCAGGCCGTCGAGGCCAAGGAGGGGGTGCAGGTCAAGGGGGAGACGCAGACCCTCGCCACGATCACCATCCAGAACTACTTCCGGATGTACGGCAAGCTCGGCGGCATGACCGGCACCGCCGAGACCGAGGAGACGGAGTTCCACCAGATCTACAAGCTCGGTGTTTCAGTGATCCCGACCAACCGGCCCGTCGTCCGCGAGGACAGGCAGGACCTCGTCTATAAGACCAGGCGCGAGAAGTACAAC
>JANLSF010000812.1:0-1911 GCA_031362285.1 Gemmatimonadota bacterium
GGCCAGCGCGGCGCGCCAGTCCGGCGTGTTGCGGTACGCGTAGCCGGCGGTGAGGCCGTCGAGGCTCGCGGCGGGGAGCGGCAGTTGCGCCAGGTCACCCACGGCGAACCCCGGCGCCGCCCGGCCGTCATCGGCGCGCGCGTGGCTCGCGCGCGCGGCCAGCGCCGTCATGCGCGCCGAGACATCGAGCCCGACCACCGTGAGGTCCGCGCGCCGGTCGGCCACGCTGAAGGCGATGTCGCCGGTGCCACAGGCGCCGTCGGCCACGGTGCCGCCGCGAGCGAACCGTGGCGCCGCCGCGTCGAGCAGTTCCCGTTTCCACCCCGCGTCCATCCCGAACGAGAAGACCCGCGTGAAGGCGTCGTAGCGCGGCGCGATGATGTCGAACATCGGCGTCACGAACCGCTGCTTGCGCGCCGGGTCGCGCAGGTGCGCGTCGAGGTCGAGGCCGCGGAGGGTGGGTTCGCTCACGGTTCCAAGGTACCGCGCCGAGCGGCGACGCTGGCGACCCCCCTCGCCGCACGGTATCATCCGGTGAATGCGCGACATCGCGGGGGCGTTCACCCTTCTGACCGGGGCGGCGGGCGGATTGGGGCCCGTGATTGCGCGGGCCCTGGCCGCTGAGGGCTGCCGCCTGGCCCTGTCGTCGCTGCCGGGTGACGACCTTGAGCCCGTGGTGCGCGCCGTGCGCGCGGCCGGCAGCGAGGCGTTCGTGATTCCGGCCGACCTCTCCGTGCCGGGCGCCTGCGACGAGTTGGCGGCCCAGGCCGAATCGGCGCTCGGCGGCATCGACATCCTCGTCAACAACGCCGGCGTCGAGACGATGGCCGCGTACGACCTCCTGGCCCCCGAGGCGATCGTGCGGATGATCGCCATCAACCTGACGGCCCCCATGCTCCTCACCCGGGCCGTGCTCCCGGGGATGCTCCAGCGCGAACGCGGCCACGTGGTCAACCTCTGTTCGCTGGCGGGCATCGGGCCGCCACCGTTCGGCGTGCCCTACGGCGCGACGAAGGCGGGGCTCATCGCCTTCACGCGCGCCCTGCGCACCGAATGCCGTTCGCGCGGGGTCAGCGCGAGCGCGATCTGCCCGGGCTTCGTGGCCGACGCCGGCATGTACCACCGCATGGCGATGAAGACCGGCGTCTCGGCGCCGCTGCTGCTCGGCACCACCTCCACGAATGAAGTCGCCGAGGCCGTCTGTCGCGCCGTGCGCGACGATGATCCGCTCGTCATCGTGAATCCGGGGCCGTTGCGCGTGCTCCGCGCCCTCGAGGCGCTCGCCCCGCGCTTCGGCGATTGGGTCTACGATGCCATGGGCGTCACCGGCGTCATGCGCCGCTGGTCCGACATCAACACCGGGACGGCCGCCCACGATGCATCGGCGGAACTGCCCGCATGAGTGCGCCCGACACCCGGCGCCCCACCAGCGGCCATTCGTACACGAGCAGCGTGTCCGACGCCACCGGCGCCACGCTCACCGGGTCGCAGGCGCAGGACGAGCGCGACAGCACGGTCGGCATGTCGATGTGGGCGATCATTCTCGCCGGTGGCATCGGGTCGCGCTTCTGGCCACTCTCGACGCCGGATCGCCCCAAGCAACTGCTCCCCCTCGTGAACGACCGGCCGCTCATCTCCGACACGATCGCCCGACTCTACCCGCTCATCCCGCCTGAGCGCGTGCTCATCGTGACGAGCCGCGACATCGCCGGCGCGATCCACGCGAAGATTCCGGAGATCCCGCACGCCAACGTGCTGGCCGAGCCCCGGCCGCTCGGCACCGCCGCCTCGCTGGCGTGGGGGGCGAGCGAGATCGCGCGGCGCGCCGGGCCCAAGACGGTGTTCGTCTGCCTGCATGCCGACCTCGCCGTGAGCTTTCCCGATGCGCTCTGCTTCGCGCTGCAGCGCGCC
>JANLSF010000820.1:0-7667 GCA_031362285.1 Gemmatimonadota bacterium
CGCCTTCCGCATGCGGGCCCTGCTCGACCCCGAGGTCGACGCCGCCGTGCAGGCGCTCACCCGCTCCGCCGAGATCCTCGCCGTCAAGAAGGAGTGAGCCGCCGCCTGGCTATTAAGTATCTCGTTGTTACGAAACAGGCCTGGGCCGCACCTGCGCCTTCCCGATCGTGTTGTTGTCGGTGCCGAACCAGATCAGCCCGGTCTTCGCGTCGTACACCATGTGCCGCACCGTCCCGCCCCCGCTCGGGATCTCCGTTGGCGTCGTGAACTGCTTCGTCTTCGGGTCGAACCCCACCATCCGGTTGGGCTGCTTCCCCGTCTCCACGAACCAGAGCCGGTCCTGGTCGTCCACCGTCAGCGCATAGGGGAGCGAGCCCCGCCCGAGCGGCGCCGGCCACTCCTCGACCCGCCCCGTCTTCGGGTCCAGCACCGACAGGAAGCCGCGCATGTAGTCCACCACCCAGACGCGCCCGTCGCTCGTCCGGGCAATGCGGCGTGGCCGCGCCGCACTGTCGCCCAGCGCATACTCCCTGAGCTGCATCGTGGCCGGGTCCACGGTTCCCACCTTGTTGGTCCCGAACTCGCAGAACCAGGGGCGCCCGCTCGCGTCCATCACGATCCCGTATGGCCGCGCGCGGGGAGTCGGCATCTCGATCAGCCGAACGGCCCCGGTTTTCACCGTCAGCTTCCCCACGAAGTTGCCGTTCTGCACCGTGAACCAGAGGTCCCCGGCCGGGTCGAACACCATCGTGTGCGGGTCCTTGGCCCGCGCGTCGGGCATCGGGAAGCGCGTGATCGCCTTCGTCGCCGGGTCGAGCCGCCCGATCATCCCGTTCGCGTTCCCCGAATACCAGACCTGTCCCCCCCGGTCCACGATCACGGTGTGCGGATGCGTGCCCGGGTCCACCTCGAACCGCGTGAACTCCCCGCTCGCCGGGTCCAGCCGGGCCACATAGTTCCCGACCTGCCCCACGAACCAGATCCGTCCGTCCGGCCCCACCGCTGGATCGCGCGGCCGGCTCTTCTCCCACGGCACGGTCCATTCGCGCGTCGGCACCAGCTCCATGCCCTGCGCGCGGGTCGCGGCCGGGACCGCCGCCGTCACCATCAGGGCCACCACCGCCATCGGGTTCGTTCGAAGCAACATGCGCCCGCCTCCGGGTGTCTCAGGTCCAGGACCACCGCCCCCATCCGCTGGCGTCACCGCCGCCATCCTGCATATTGCCATCCCCGCGCGAGTTCCGCACGGGGCCTCGACGCCCCCTCGAGCAAGGCGCTGCCCATGATCCACCCGATTCGCTGCCTTCCGCTCCTCCTCCTGGCCGGCGCCTGTGCCACCGGAGGGGCGTCGACTGGCTCGACCCCCGCGGGCGACGCGTTCATCGTCCAGAACACGCAGAACATCACCCAGACGGGTGGCGCCAACAACATCGCCATTGGCACCGGCATGACCAGCGTGGTCCAAGCCTTCCTCGCCAAGGTCCCGTACACGGCCGACAAGGCGTTCAACGCCCTGGCCTCCGCCTACGCGGCGCTCGCCATTCCCGTGACCACCATGGTCACCAAGGACCGGATGCTGGGCAACCTCGACCTCAAGGCACGGGGCCGCCTCGGCTCCCTCCAGATGCGCCGCCTCCTCGAGTGCGGTGCCCAGATGGGGGAACCGAACTCCGACTCGTTCCAGATCACCATGTCGGTCTCGTCGGAGGTGAAGGACGACGGCGACGGCTCCAGCACGGTCGCAACGCTCGTCCAGGCCACCGGGCGCCCGGTGGCCTTCGCGGGCGTCGACGTCCATTGCAGCAGCACCGGCGAACTCGAGCGACTGCTCACGAACACGCTCAAGCTGAAGCTCGCCGAACAGCGCTGATCGCTCCAGCGCACGACCCCCACCCACCCAACGCATGGCCATGCAGTTCGTCGATCCCACCCTACGGCGCCGGACCTTTGGCTGGCGCAGCCCCTCCCTCGGCATGGACATGCCGATCGTCGAGTACGGGCATGCCGGCAAGCCGATCCTGCTCTTCCCGACGGCCGCGGCCGACTACCTCGAGAACGAGCGTTTCTTCCTCATCAAGGCCATGGAGCCCCTGCTCTTCGCGGGGCGGGTGCGCATCTTCTCCATTGACTCGATCAATAGCCACGCCTGGATGGACAAGCAGGTGCCGGTACGCGAGGCAGCCCGGCGGCAGGCCATGTACGTGCGCTACGTGGAGGACGAAGTCGTCCCGCACATCCGCCGCATGGTGGGAGACGGCGGGGTCCGCCTCCTGACCACGGGCGCAAGTTTCGGCGCCTTCCACGCCGCCAATTGCATGCTCCGCCGCCCCGACCTGTTCGACAGCCTCGTGGCCATGAGCGGCTTCTACGACCTCTCGAAGTCGTACTTCAAGGGATATTCCGACGACAACTGCTTCTTCAACAACCCGCTCTGGTACATCCCCGGCCTCTCCGGCAGTTTCCTCGACCTGCTGCGCACCCAGAGCCGCATCTGCATCGCCACCGGTCAGGGCGCCTACGAGGTGCCCGACGCCTCGCGACGCCTCGCCGCGGCGCTCGCCGGCCGGGGCATTCCCCACGTGCTCGACCTGTGGGGACACGACGTGAACCACGACTGGCCGTGGTGGAGGAAGATGCTTCCCCACTGCGTCGAGCGTCTGGGTTTCTAGCCCGCCCTGAAGCCCGGCGGCCCCAACCCCCCCGCCCCCCGCCCGTTGCCGGGCCCGGCGGGCGGGGGTAGCTTGGAATTCCACCTCTCGCTGGATGCCGTGGCCCCTAGCGCACGCCGCCTCACCGCTCGCCTGACCCTCGCCACCCTGATACTGGCGTCGGCCGCGGCGTGCCGCCCCTCGGCCCTCCTCGACATCCCGTTCGGTCGCGGGATGCGCGCGGGCATGGGCGCGGAACGCGAGACGGGCACGGGGGACATTCACGGCCTCGTCAGCGACTCCCTCTCGGGCATTCCCGTGGTGGGGGCCCTCGTCTTCGCCACGGTCGACACCGCCCCGCTCGCGCCGCCGTCGAACTTCTCCGCCGTCACCGACGCCAACGGCCGCTTCACCCTGCTCGACGTTCCCGCCGGCACTCGGACGGTCGAAGTCCGCGCCCTTGGCTTCACCCGGGAGCGCCACGTCGTCGAGGTCCGCCGAGGGTTGCAGTACACCGCCAATCTCGAACTGCGAACGGGGCAGGCCCTGTACCTCCAGCAGCTCGAGGATCTCCGGGTCCCGACGCGCGTCACGCCCTGCCGCCCCGGCGACGTCAGCACGTCGTGGATCGCCGGCGCGCTGGTCGACGCGCTCTCGCCGCACGCCGATCAGGACTCGGTGGTCCGCGCCGACGGCCGGATCCCGACGCCCAGCGCCGAAAAGGTGCGGCTGGTGCTCAACCCGGAGCAGTGTCGGCGCGTCATTGCGGCGTGGGTCGACCAGGGCGGCATCCCGAATCCGTGGACGCAGGTCTACCTGTTCGACCTGGGCGGCGATGGCTTCGCCCTCTTCGATCCGGCGCAGGCCCTCGGCAACGTGCAGGCCCGCGTGCCGGTGTTCGGGCGTGACCTGCGCCTGCTCACGATCCTGAACTTCTAGTCTTCCCTCGCGCCCGGCCCGTGCCCGCGCCCGGGCACGCTGGTCGTGCGCCTTCCCGCCCCGTCACCGGAGCGCGTCATGGGTCTCGGCAAGTTCCTCAAGAAGCAGTTCGTCGATGTCATCCAGTGGACCGAGTCGGACGACGCCACGCTCGCCTGGCGCTATCCGATGGAGGACCAGGAAATCCAGTACGGCGCGCAGCTCACCGTCCGCGACACCCAGCGCGCCCTCTTCGTGAACGAGGGAAAGGTCGCCGACACCTTCGGGCCCGGCCTCCACACCCTCGAGACGCAGAACGTCCCGTTGCTCACCAACCTGAAGAATTGGGACAAGCTCTTCAAGTCGCCGTTCAAGAGCGACATCTACTTCTTCTCCACCCGGTCGCGCCTCAACCAGAAGTGGGGCACGCAGCAGCCGATCACGGTGCGCGACAAGGATTTTGGCGCGGTGCGCCTCAGGGCCTTCGGCATGTACAGCTGGCACCTGAGCGACCCGGTCATGTTCCACCAGAAGCTCTCCGGCACGCGCGACACGTACGGCGTGGCCGACATCGAGGGACAGCTCCGCAACACGATCGTCGGCACCGTCTCGGCCGCCTTCGCCGAGAGCGGCGTCCCCTTCCTCGACATGGCCGGCAACACCCCGGCCATCGGCGAGAAGATGCGGGCGCTGCTGCAGCCGACCTTCGAAGGAATGGGACTCGCGCTCGACTCCTTCATGGTCGAGAACGTCTCGCTCCCCGATGAGCTGCAGAAAATGCTCGACCAGCGCATCGGCATGAACCTCGTGGGCAACCTCGACCAGTTCACCAAGTTCCAGGTCGCGCAGTCCATCCCGATCGCCGCCGCGAACCAGGGCGCGGGCGGGATTGCCGGATTGGGCGCCGGCCTCGCCGCCGGTATCGGGATGGGCAACGCCATGAGCAATGCCATGAATCCGTCGGCACCGCCGCCGGCTCCACCACCGCCGGCGGCCCCCCCGGCCCCCTCCGACAGCGGCGCCAAGCCGAGTGGGAGCTGATGGACATGCGCGGACAGGAATGGATCGTCGAGGCCCGCGGCGGAGACGCGGCGCGGCTGGCTGATCCGCAGGTGTTGGAGGCGTTGTTCGCCCGTATGGTGAGCGACATGCCGCTGACGCCGGTGGGGCCGGCCGTGTGGCACCGCTTTCCCGATCCCGGCGGCGTGACCGGGATGCTGATGCTCGCGGAGTCGCACCTGACGGTCCACACCTTCCCGGAACACGGCACGCTCTGCCTCAACCTGTTCTGCTGCAAGGCCCGGCCGGAATGGGACTTCTCGTCGGCGCTGCATCACGCGGTCGGCACGCAGGTGGTCCAGGTGCGCTGCCTCGAGCGCTCGTACGGCCCCGAGGGGCAGCACCGCGCCCGCACCACCCCGGTCTCGGTCCGGGTCATCCGCGCCGAATGACGGACGTCCGCGCCGCCTGTCCGAACTGTGGCGCGACGATCGAATTCCGGTGGGCGCAGGCTGTCCAGACCACCTGCGCCTATTGCCAGTCCGTGCTGGTCCGGCATGACCTCGACCTCGCCAAGGTCGGCACCAGCGCGGTCGTCCCGCTCACGCCGTCGCCGATCCAGCTCGGCACCGAGGGCCGGTGGCGCGACCACCGCTTCACCGTCGTGGGCCGGCTCGTCTATCGCTGGGCGCGGGGCGGATGGAGCGAGTGGCACTGCCGTTTCGACAACGACACCAGCGGTTGGCTCTCCGATGCGCAGGCCGACTACGTGATGTCGCACCAGGTGACGCCCGACGGCGCGCTGCCGCGCGCGGATCGCGTGCAGCCCGACCTGGTGTTCGAGCAGGGGGGCGAGCCGTTCACCCTCTCGAGCGTCACGCACGCCGCGTACGTGGGCTCCGAGGGGGAGCTGCCCTTCACGTACGCACCGTCCGGTGAGGTCCCCTTTGCCGACGCCCGCAGCGCCCTCGGCAACTTCGCCACCATCGACTACAGCGAGGATCCGCCCCTCCTGTTCGTCGGGGAGCCGGTCGAGCTGCGGCAGCTGGAGCTGCGCAACCTGCGCGAGTTCGAGGGCTGGTGACTACCGTCCAGGTGCGCGGCCTCACCTGCCCGAACTGCGGCGCGGCCATCCAGCTGCGCAGCTTCCAGTTCGCGCAGAGCGTGGTCTGCGACCGTTGTCTGGCGACGCTCGACGCCAGCGACGCCAACGTCCAGGTGCTCCAGAAGTTCGACGAGCAGACCCGCCGGTACGCGCCCCTCATCCCGCTGGGCAGCCGCGGCACCTGGAAGGGGGACCCGTGGGACGTCATCGGCTTCCAGGTCCGCCAGATCACGGTCGACGGCACCGACTACCACTGGCAGGAATACCTGCTGTTCAACCCGTTCCGGGGCTTCCGCTACCTCTCCGAGTATGAAGGTCACTGGAACGACATCGTGCCGGTGCGCGGCCTGCCCGAGGAGCGAAGCGAGCGTGGGCGCCCCACCGTCTCCTGGCACGGCACCACCTTCAAGCGGTTCCAGACGTCGGTCGCCACCACGATCTTCGCCCTCGGCGAGTTTCCCTGGACCGTGAACGTGGGCGACGTGGTGACGGTGAAGGACCACGTGGCGCCCCCGTTCCTGCTCTCCGGCGAGGAGACGGTCGACGAAACGACCTGGTCGCTGGGCGAGTACGTGGCCGGCGAGCGGCTGCGCCTCGCGTTCAAGGTCCCGGAGCCCTTCCCGTCGGCGCGCGGCGTCTTTGCCAACCAGCCGAATCCGCTTGCGGGAACGCCAGGTCGCTATTGGCGCGCCTTCGCCCTGCTGCTCCTGGCGCTCGTCGTGCTGGTTGGCGCGCGCCGCGCCACGGCCACCAATCGGAGCGTCACGCAGCTCGCGGGGGTGTTCCACCCGGGGACCGCCGCCGACCAGGTCCCGTTCGTGTCCGACACGTTCACCCTTGGTGGCCGCACCTCGAGCGTCGAGATCAGCACCGCGGCCACGGTCGACGGGTCGTGGCTCTTCCTCGGGATGACGCTCGTGAACGACGAGACGGGCCAGATCATCAATGTGGGCCGCGAAGTCAGCTACTACTACGGCGTGGACGGCGGCGAGTCGTGGAGCGAGGGCTCGCGTTCCGACGCGTTCCGCCTCGGCGCGGTGCCACCCGGCCGCTGGTTCATGCGCATGGAGCTCGATGGGCCGGACGCCGGGCGCCCGATCGACTGGCACGTCGAGGTGCGCCGCGACAGCCCGGGGCTCGTCTGGTGGGCCGCGGCCTTCGTGCTGCTCCTCCTCCCGCCGGCGGTCGTGAGCCTGCGCGCCACCGCGTTCGAGACCACGCGGTGGGCCGAGTCCGACTACGCCCCGGTGAGTTCCAGCGACTCCGATGACTCCGACTCCGGCTCCGACGACTGATGACCTTGCCCCGTGGCTACCTCTTCTTCGGACTCCTCGTGCTGGCCGGCGCGGCCGTGCTCGAATACCGTGGCCTGACCCTCGCCTCCACCAGCGAGGACAAGGGCGATCCGCGCTCCATCCGCAACAACCCGGGCTCCTACCGATCGAGCTACTACGGTACCCGGTCCACCTACGGCAAGTGAGGAGCTGATTCCCATGGAAACCCTCGGCAAGAACGTCGTCGCGAGTCTCATCTACGCCGTGCTCGGCATCGTCGTCCTCCTCGGCGCCTTCATGGCGGTGGACCGCCTCACCCCGGGCGACCTCTGGATGGAAGTGCTCAAGGAGAAGAACCAGGCCGTCGCCATCCTCATGGGCTGCCTCGGCATCGGGATCTCCATCATCATCGCCGCGAGTATCCACTAGGTCGGCGGCATGGCCGCGGCCCTCTTCGCCACCGTCTGCCTCATTGCCGCCTGCGGACTCGTCTACGAGCTCGTGGCCGGCGCCCTCGCGAGCTACCTGCTCGGCGACTCGGTCACGCAGTTCTCCACCGTCATCGGCGTCTACCTCGCCTCGATGGGCGTCGGTAGCTGGCTCTCGCGCTACCTCACGCGCGGCCTCGCCACGCGCTTCGTGGCCATCGAGCTCATGGTCGCCGTCGTGGGTGGCTGGTCCTCGGCGCTCCTCTTCCTCGCCTTCGCGTACACCGAGGCGTTC
>JANLSF010000181.1:0-3628 GCA_031362285.1 Gemmatimonadota bacterium
CGGGATGGGCCGCAAGCAAGTGGATCGCGTGTTCACGGCTGCGATTCTCCATGACGTCGGTAAGATCTACGAGGACTTCGCGCCGATTCTGAGAAAGCCGAGTACGCTTACACCAGATGAGCGCGTAGTCATCGAGAGTCATTCGGATCGGGGAGCGCAATTGGTGGCGAATGTCTCCCAGTTGGAGGACATCGTTCCGGTTATCCGGCATCATCACGAGCGCTGGGATGGCCGTGGCTATCCCAGTCGGATTGCCGGCCAAGTGATTCCGATCGGCTCTCGCATCATCATGCTTGCCGACACCATTGATGCGATGACGTCTGATCGTCCGTATCGTCCTGCGCTCGGCCGCGATGTCGTGCTTGCAGAACTCGAACGGATGAGCGGGATCCAATTCGACCCGGACATCACGCGAACGTTCTTGGCGAGTCGTGAGAAAGATGAACTCTTTAATGCAGTGCTGACTTACCATGCTGGAAAGGACATGGATTCCGACGTGATGCGGTTGCGCGACAGGGTCCGAAAGTTCCGCATTGCGTAGGCGAGATCCTGAATTCGCGCCTGAGATCGGAGTTGACTCTGGGCCACCGCAGCCCGCTCCGATCCGCCAAGCTTGGTGAGGCGCGGTGTGATTCGCTCGATCCGGTCGAGGAGTCGCGGGCACGCAGAGTCTGATGGTTTATCGATCGATGCTCGGCGCGACTAAGTCGTAGTCGGTGGCGTGGTCGAGGTTGCGGCACTTCGAGGACGCGTCGATTCGCCGGCCTGAGCCCGTCTGAGGTTTGCGGAGAGCGCCGTGGTGAGCTCGGTGGTGGCGTCGCCCGTCTCAAAGCGTCTGGCGATCGCGCCCTCCAAGAACCGCCGTGCACGCGTCAAGCCATGCCGAGCTGCAATCGATGCAGTAGCATGCGCAATCACGAAGTCTGCGCGCGGCCAACCTCTCATGCGGATCGCGAGCCTCGTGAGGTCCTCGGTGGACTGCGCTGCATCGGACGTTCTGCCTAGGCGCGTCCAGATCGCATAGCGGGCCGCGTGTCCGTTTGCGAGGCCCCGAGGGCTCGGTGACAACGGCCCACTAAGGATAGGGTCGACGAACGGGTGCAATGGGCTCAGCGCGGAGGTCGAATCTGCGAGCCAAAGCCTTGCGAGCGTCAGCGACGTATAGAATGCCAAGTGTTTCACCGACCTACGCTGGTCTGTCTCTAGGAGTCGCTCAGCGAGCGCGCGCGCGCCGACTACGTCTCCTTTGTCCAGGTGCCAGTGAGTGAACGCGCCCACGGCGTGGATTGAGAGATCCGCAGCGCGAACGTCAAGCGCGATTTCAAGAAGGCGCTCAAATATCGGCTTGGCCTCCTGATCTCTGCCGAATGCTCGCAGATTCACCGTGAGGTCCTGCAGTGCCGTGAAGAGTCCGACAGGCTGCCCCAGGCGCGTCCAGTGCTCGACGCGTTGATTCGCGATGCGCAGGGCTGTAGTTGCCTCCTTTCTGTAGAATGCGGCGAGCATTTTCCCCCGGCTCCATGCCTCGTCGCTGTCCGCGCCGCTTGATTCGTGGATCCTGACGATGGCCGCCAGCCGATTGGTGGCATTGCCAGAGAGTTGGTGATCTGACACGACGAGACCTTGGGCAACAGTGAGCCCGAGCAGATGCGGTCGGTGCCTTACTTGTTGCGCGATAGAAAGTATGTGGGGAAGCAGCTTAGCCGAGGGAACTCCTGCTCCGAGGCGACTCCATATGCGGCGGATCTCGGCCAGAAACCGATGGTCTTCCGAGAGCTCATGCTCCTTCGACAGCGTCAGGAGTTCTGTAGAGAGTGCCTCGGTCGCGATGCGATCTCCCTGAGCAAAAGCAATCTCGATCGATAGCCGAAGCCCCAGCAGGCGGAAGTGATGGTCTCCTCGCTTCGCTGCCTCGTCTAGCTCGTGGATGACTGCCCACGCAGCCTCCGATGCGCCTGTATTGACGAGGCGAGTGACCGCCTTCTCAATCAACTCCTCCCCCCGCTTCTCCTCCTTCGCCCCCCGCCAATGCTCCGCGCACGCCAACACCAGCGCGGCATCGGTGCCCTCCAGCGCCGCAGGCTCCAGCACCTCCGCCACGTACCGGTGCAGCAGCACCACCGCGGAGCCGCTCGCCCGCCGCACGGCCCGCACACCGATCAGCGCGTGTCGCACCAGTGGCGCATCCCCCTGCGTCTCCAGCAGCCCGGCCTCGTGGAGTTGATCCATGGCCGACAGCAGCACGCCCCGCTCCGCGGCCAGCACGGTTTCCACCCGCCCCACCGTCGAGTGCCGCGCCAGGAGCGCGCACACCTGCAGGCACCGCAACACCGTCGGCGCCAGCGTGTCGAGCCGTTGCTCCACCAACGCCTCCAGCGACGGCGGCAGTTCGCTCGTATCCCCGGTCAGCAGCCAGTGCGTCACCAGCGTGTGCATGTACAGCGGGTTGCCGTTCGACACGGCCGCCGCACGTCGCAACAACTCCGGTCGGTCCGCCGGCGGCTGCCCATGCACCAGCTCCCCCAGCAACGCCATGCTCTCCTCCGGCGTGAGCGGGGGCACCCGCGACACGAGCGCCCGCGACGCGCCGCTCACCATCTTCGGCAGCTCCTCGCGCGCATGCACGGTGAACACGAACATGACCCGGCGGGTGGCCGCGTGCTCCACCGCCATCGAGAGGAACGGCAGGCTGCTCGGGTCGAGCCACTGGGCATCGTCGATCGCGATCAGGAGCGGCCGCTCCCCGCTCACGGCATCGATCAGGTCCAGCACCGAGCTCCGGAGCAGCCGCTGGCGATACGCGGTGTCTTCGGGTCCCTGCGGCATCCCCGCATCGTCGGGGTCCATCCCCGTGAGCCGCTGCAGGGCGCGCAGCGCCTTGGGATCGACCCCCAACGCACCGGGTTGCAGGAGCAGGGTCGACGTCATCACCTCGAGCGCGCAGAGCGGCCGGTCGGGCCACGACGGTTCGCACGAGATGGTCGCCAACGACCACCCCTCGAGCGAGCCGAGGGCGTTCAACTCCCGCACGAGACGCGTCTTGCCGATCCCGGGCTCCCCCCACATGGCGATCATCGTGCCGGCGCCCGTACGTGCGAGCCGCATCTGGCCGGTGAACGACTCCAGCAGCGCATCGCGCCCCACCAGCACCTTCCACCCCGGGCGGTCCTTGGCCCAGCTCGGCATCCGCTCGCTGATGCGGCGCCGGAGCAACGTCGGCTGAATGGCCAGCTCCCCGGGTGTCCCCTCGATGGCCACGAGATACCGGTCGAGCAGCGCCACCGCCTCCGCCTTGCTGCCCAACAGGGCCTTCCCCTCGGCCAGGGTCAGCGTCGCTTCCTCGTTGAGCGGATCGATGCCGAGGATGGCGTCGCACCAGGCGACGGCGCGATTCCACTGCGTGCGCGTGCGCGCCTGTCGCAGTTCCGCGACCAGCCGCTCCGTCAGCTTGTGGTGCACCCGCTCGCGCCACCGCTCGATGCGATTCACGAACGCCGCCGAGACGCGGGGCTCATACCCGGGCAGGAAGGTCCAGGGCAGCGCGGGGTCCGGCGGCGGGCCACCGACCGCCAGCCGCTCCGCCAGGTCCCAGGCCAGCCCGTCGGTGTCCCCGAACACGTGGCAGCTG
>JANLSF010000908.1:0-19415 GCA_031362285.1 Gemmatimonadota bacterium
AGCGCGCTCCGCGGCTACAAGGAGATCAACCTGCGGGCCATGCGGATCCTCGCGCCCGGTGGGCACCTGTTCACGGCGAGCTGCTCGTTCCACCTGTCGAAGGGGGGGTTCCTCGACATGCTGCAGGAAGCGGCGCAGGACAGCGGGCGACGGCTGGCGCTGCGGGGGATCTACGGGCAGCCGGAGGACCATCCGGAGGTGATTGGGATCCCGGAGACGGGCTACATCAAGGGCGCGATGCTGGAGGCGCTGGAGTAGCAGGCCGGATCCACCCGGCGTGAACGGTCGGACCTGACCCGCACCTTCACCGGTGCATCGCGTCAGGACCCGGGCAGCGCATTCACGCCGGACGACCGCGTGCCGACCCAGTGCGCCACGTACCGGCACGAGCCCGGCGTCCCGGCCACGCTCTTGTCGACCGTCGCGGTGGCGTCGAACCCGCTGATGGAGAACTGTCCCGCGACCGTGACCACGTAGGTCACCGTGCCGATCACGAGCGGTGCGGGCGTCGTCTGGAAGACCCCGTTGGGCGCGAGAGTGCCCGCGTACCGACTGCCGGCGTGATCGAGGGCCACGGTGAGCGCCCCGGGTACGTGCACGACGTCGGTAGGCATCGATTGCACGATGCTGCCGCCGCAGGCGTCGGAGACGAGCGTGACGACGGTCGGATAGTTGCCGGCGACGCTCAGGACGTTGGGCGAGGGTGTCGGTGCGGCGGTGGTCGATCCCGCGCAGGCGACGAGCGTGGTGGCGAGCACGGCGACTCGAATGAGCATGGCGATATCGGGGCGATGAAGATGGACTGATGCGTCGGCGAGCAACGTCCCACGATAGTCTCGCGGGCGCTCTCCGCAAGGCACGGTGCGCGTCATGGGAGCGTCAGCGCGTCGGGACACATGTCGGTGCTTCGGAGGTTGAAACCCCACGGGCCATTGCACTGTCGCATCGGGCGCCCTCCCCCGCGTCACCGGCACACGAGGTGGATCATGTTCCGCGTTCGAGCGAGCGTCCTGACGGTCGTGGTCCTCGTCGTCCCCTCCGCCGGTGCACAGCAGGACGGCGCGTCCCTGCGCGACAGCCTTGCCGCACGCAGCCTGGCCTTCTTCAATTCCACCGGTTCTCCCGGCCTCGCGGTCGGCGTCTGGAAGGACGGCCGCGTCGTCTTTGCGCGCGGCTTCGGCGTCGCCCGGGCCGGGTCGCGCCGTGCGGTGACGCCCCGCACCGTCTTCCACCTCGCGTCGATCTCCAAGACGTTCGTGGCCGCCGCGGTGATGCAGCTGGTCGAGACCGGGAGAGTCTCGCTCGAGTCGCCCGTGACGGCCTACCTGCCGGCTTTTCGCCTGAAGGATGCGCGGGCCAGCGTCATCACGGTGCGCCAACTCCTCAGCCACACGGCCGGCATGCCGGACGTGTCCGACTATGCGTGGGACGCCCCGGAGTACGACGACGGGGCGCTTACGCGCTGGGGCGAGTCGTTCGAGGGCCATGTCCGCCGCCACCTGCTCGCGCCGCTCGGCATGGCGCACAGCACCTATTGATGTCGGACGTCGACTCGGCCCAGCTCGCGTATGGCCACGAGTCGAGCCCCACCGGTCGGCGGCGCGCGTCGCGCCTCCGTGATGTCGCCGGGCAGCTTCGCGCAGTTGTGGGCGCCGCAGTGGAGCCTCACCAGCAACTTCCGCGAGGACGTGGAACGCTACCACCTGGCCCGCGTGGACATGGGGCTGGGGTGGTTCCTGACCGAGATGGCGGGCGCGCAGGTGGTGTGGCACGATGGCGCCGACCGAGGGTTCCGCACCGCCTTCCTCGTCTCGCCGTCGCGGCGCGTCGTGGTGGTGGTCCTGGTCAACTCGAGTGCGCACGCGGCGCCCCTCGCGTTCGGACTGCTCGCGGCCGCGCTGCGGTGAGGCGCCGACGGCGTCGGGTTGCTGGCGAAGGTCGCGCGCGTGCGTCGGGCCGGGAATCGGAGTTCGTCAGGGGTTCCGTCCCGCTGGAGTGACCGGCACGACCCGCCGCGCGAGGTGTTGGTCACCCTCGGCCGTCCTGATCGTGACGCTGTCGATCACGCCGGCACGATTCGTCGCGGTGATCCGCACCGTCGTGCCGGTATGCACGTCCCACGCGACGAACTCGTCGCGCGCGGCACTGGCCAACAGCGCCACCACGGGCGCGGAGATTCCCGAGCCGCCAACCGCGCTGATGCGCTCGCCGTCCCACTCGAGCCGAAAACGGGTGCGCTTGGTCGCCGTCGTGATTGCCACCAGGCTGGCGGGTGAGCGACTCGGCACCGTGCCCCAGAAGCGCGGCACGGACCCGATGACATGCAGCGTCGCCGTCGAATCCGGGCAGGCCGCGTTGCGCAGGAAGGTCTCGAGTCGCGCCGACGGGCGAAGGAGCGTGGCACGCATCGGCGCCGGGTCACCGAGGCACAAGCGACTGAGGACGGCGGTGGTGCGCGCGGCGAGCGCGAGCCGACCGGCACGTCCGCTGGTATCAGGGCCGAAGGCCAGCAGGTCGACCGCAAGCGGACCATCGGGCATGAGGCGCAGGCCGTCGGTGCCCGCGGCGATGCGCATCGTGCTGCCGTCCTCGAGCGCGTAGGTGCCCGCGAGCGCTGCCGCAATGCGCGCGGGCACGGGCCGGCCGCGAGGCGGCGCCTCAGGCCCGGCCCCCGCCACGAAGGCGTCGAGGGTCATCAGCAGCCGGGTGCGCAAGTAGGAGATGTCGAGCGAGTCGGGCTGGCGGTTCACGGCCACGATCGCCACGGTGCTGTCGTCCGCATAGCGAATCACGCCGGCGGCGAACCCGAAATCCTGTGCGCCCGTTCGCGTCCACCCGCGCCGCCCGGACGGGAGCGGAGCGGGCGGTCCCGCCAAACCGGCTGCGGCGCCCGCCTGGCTCGCCCCGAGCAAGGTCGCCACCGACGCGGGCGTGAGGAGCGTGCCGTCGAGGAGGGCGGCCTCCCATAGGGCGATGTCCTTCACGGTCGAGACGATCCCCCCCGCTCCCTTGACCACCCAATAGTCGGCATCGTGCACGTAGGCCGCGGCGCTGCCGGCATCCGACTCGTTCACGTACCCGTGCGCGATCGCCGCCGCGGCGCGCAATTCCGGCGTGCCGTACGAATACGTGCCCGCCAGCCGGGCCGGCGCGAACTGGTCGCGGCGCAGGAGCGCCTCCAGCGTGAGCCCGGTGCGCTGTTCGAGCAGGATCGCCAGCAGCACGTATCCGGCATCGGAGTATTCCGATCCCGTGCCCGGAGGAAACGCGAGCTGAGCGGCGAGGATCGCCGTGAGCGCCTGCCCGCGCGTCAGGGTCTGGAAGTCGTTGCCTTCGACGAAGTAGGCCGGCAAGCCCGACCGGTGGGTCAGGAGCTGCGCCACGGTGATCCCCCGCTTCTCGGCTGGCACGGCGTCGAGGTACTGCGAGACGCTGTCGCCGAGCGTGAGCAGGCCGCGTTCCACGAGTCGCAACACCGCGACCGCCGTCAGGTCCTTCGACATCGAGGCGATGTCCACGCCTGTCGTCGGCGTCATCGGCACCCGCCTGGCGCGGTCCGCCAAGCCGAAGCCGGCTTCGTAGACGACCCGACCGTGCTGCATCAGGAGCACGGCGCCAGACAACCCGTAGGCCCCCAGTCCCGAGAAGTACGCGTCCATGCGCTCGCGTGGCACCGGCGATCCCGGGCTCGCGGCCGACCCCTGGGCATGGCCGACGGACGCCGCGACGAGCGCGGTGCAGCAGGCCATGCGCACACGATGAACGACGAGCATGCGGACTCCGGAGGCGAGATGGGAAGTACATGATGTGTCGTACTTCTGGACGCACGACGACATGCGGGCGCGCGAGTCGAGCACCGTCAGGGTCGCTCGCGGAGGGCGCGGCCGACTGCGTCGCGGGCATCGCGGCCGGGCAACGTCAACGCGACGCGCTCCACCGCCTCGCGCACGACGCCCCGACCCGCACCCGCGATCTGCACCGCCTCGACCAGCAACTGGAGGCGCTCCGCCTCCCCGGTCACGCGGTCGACCCGACTCACGAGTGCGGCCAGTTCCAACGGCGACTCGGCCCCGTGCATCGCGGCGCTGACCACCCGGGCCACGTCGACGGGACTGTTGCGCAAGTCCAGCGCTTCGGTCACGCAGCGGGCTCGGGCCTCGGGCGTCGCGACCAGCGCGGCGCCACGCGCGAGGTAGGTCGCGGCAATGACGGGATCGCCGATCGTGCGCGCTTCGCTCACGAGGGCGTCGCTCCCGCCGGTGCGCACGATCGCGCCGGCGCGCGACGACGCGTTCAGTCCCGACTCCCGGATGAAGGTGCGCAGCAGGGAGTCCGACTCGACGTCCGTCGAGGTCCGGTCGGCCAGTGGCAGCACGTGCACCGAGCGTCGTCCCGTCCATCCGTAGAGCTCCACGCGCAACTCGGAAATCGCGGTGTCGGCGCCCGGCACCGGCACCAGCCTCGCCACGAGACGCAGCGCGCCGCGCCGGGGCCCAAGGCGCAGGTCCGCGATCACCTGGCCGTCGGCTGCCGCCATCTGCGTGAAGACCGAGTTGGTCCACCAGCGATTGCGATGGGCCCGGTATGCGAGGGCCTGCTTCGTGGCGTCGTCCGCACGATCGGCGACGATCCCGGCGACCGTCGATTGGGCCGTCGCGATCTGTCCACCGGCGAGGACCGTGACCAAGACGATGGGGGCGACCAGCGCCACCGCCCACCGCGGCGCGATCATCTCCTCGGGCCCTGCCACGCCCAGCATCCGGCGAATCCGGAACAGCAGCGGCGACGTGCGCGCGGCCAGCGCCAGGCTCGGTGCCGGCGCGTCGAGCAACGCCAGCGTGGCCAGCGCCTCACCGTACTCCGCTGGACGCCCATACGCCGTCACGACCGCGTCGTCGCACGCCAATTCGCGCTCGAGGCGCACGCGGCCGGACAGCCACCAGATGGCGGGATGAAAGAAACAGAGGGTCTCGATCCACGTCTGGCACAGGTTCGCGAGATAGTCGTGGCGGCGCACGTGGGCCAGCTCGTGCGCCAGCAGCAGTTCGAGTTGCTCCACGCTCAGGCTGGTGGCGACACTGACGGGCAGGAGGATCGTGGCGCGCATCCAGCCTGCGAGGGCCAGCGCACCGCCATAGCGCAGGTACGCGATGGCCACGGGGCGCGCCACGTGCATGCGGTCGCGCGCCCGCGCCAGCGTCGCGTCCACCGTCGGCCATGCGGGGGCGTGGTGCCCCGTCCCCGCCAGCGTGCGGGCCAGTCGCGCCGCCGCACGCCAGGCGGCGGCGAGGCGAACCGACAAGACGAGCACGACGCACAACCACACCAGTGCGACGACCGCCAGCGCCTCATCGCTCACGCGCCAGGCAGCCGCCACGCCGGGCATGCTGACGAGCGTGGCCGAGTGCCGTGCCGCGGCCGGCAGGGCGGAGAGCGGCTCGAGCACCGCGGTCGGGGGGGGCGGCGGCCCGCTCGCCGAGCCCAGCAGGTTCACGATCGTCAGCAGCCCCAGCACGGGTGCGAGCGCCAGCAGTGCCGCGGCGCAGAGGTACCGCGTGGACGCCCCGACCCCCGACAGCATGCGCAGGACGAACAGGGCGACGACCGCCAGCGCCGTCCCCTGCCAGATGAAGTGCAGGAGCGCCAACCCGAGCGCCCGGAGCACGTCCACTTGCAACAGCGCGTCGCTCATGCGTCCCCCTTCCGGCGCGCGCGCGCGTCGAGCAGGCGCCGGATCTCCGCGCGCTCCGCTGGCGAGGTGGGGGCCGACTGGATGGCGCGCAGCACGAGTTGCGCGACCGATCCGGAGAACAACTGCCCCACCACGGTCGACACGACCTGGCTCTGCACGGTCGCTTCGCTGACGGCCGCCTCGTAGCGGTGGGCGCGCGCCGACTCGTCGCGCCGCACCAGCTTCTTGGCGTACATCGTCTGCAGCAGCTTGAGGGCGGTCGTGTAGCCGGTCTTCCGCCGTTCGGCGAGGTGCGCCTGCACCTCGCCTGCCGTCAGCGCCCCATGGCGCCAGAGCAACACGAGGATTTCCATCTCGGCCTCGGTGGGGTGTGCGTTGGGTCGTTTCGGCATGGCGCGGTTGGATGGTTACGCAGAGTCACGTACGACAGTTCTCGTAGTTTGGGGAATGTCGCGCCACCTGTCAACCCCTCAACGCACCCGCGTCCACCGGGCGCCATCCCACTCCCACGTATCCCCCAGCGTCGGGACCACGGCCGCTCCCTCGCCGCCAAACAGCACGATGACCCCGCGGGCCTCGTCGAAGGCCAGGTAGCCTTCGCTACGAGCTGGAGGCGCCAGGGGGCTTTCCACCTGACGCCAGCGCCGGCCGTCCCAGGCCCACGTGTCGTTCAGCTTCTGGTTCGCCGAATCCACGCCGCCGAACAGCACGGTCACGCCGCGCGCTCGGTCATACGCGATGCCGGCGCCAAACCGTGGTGAGGGGCCGCTACTCGACACGCGGGTCCAGCGGGCGCGATCCCACTCCCAGGTGTCCGAGAGCTTGCGACCGGTCGTGTCGAGTCCCCCGAAGAGCACCATCACCTGTCGTCGCGAGTCGTAGGCCATCGCGCCGCCGAGCATCGGGGGCGGACCCGTGGTCGCGATCCGCGACCACCGCTGTCCGTCGAACGCCCAGGTCTCACCCGTGGTATCGTAGGCCCGCCCGCCCACCAGGCCGCCGAACGACACGAACCGCGCGCGGTGCGCGTCATACGCACCCGCCGCCGACTCCCGCCGCGACATGCTGTCCGGCACCACCGTGTCCCATCGCCCGCGGTCCCATCGGGCGACCAGCCCTCGCGGCATCGTCGCGAACACGACGCCGGCCGCGTCGACGAACAGCTTGTGCGTAATCATCGAGATCCCGGTGCGCGACGACAACGGCATCCAACGCTGACCGTCCCAGCTCCAGAGGTCGGCCAGCAGGGGCGTCTCGGAATTGCTCACGAGGTGCTGGCCGCCGGCGAGCAGGACACGCTTTCGCACCGGATCGTACGTCAGCGCGTGATGGCGACGGTGCGGAGGCGAGAGCGAGTCCGTGGACTGCGCCGGCAGCCCTGACGCGCGCAGCAGCGTGAGGAGCGCGGCCAGGCCGATCGCGGCGGTCACGCCGGTGGACCGACACGGAACGGCGCGCTGGCGGCGGTGGAGCGAGTCGAGCTTTCGCATCCCGATGTCCCTGTGGAGGGTTGCGCGCCGCTACCCCGGCGCGGTTAGAAGTTGTACTGCCGCCTGACCCAGGCAAACCAGTCCCGCTCGAATGCTTCCGGCGTGATGCCCAGCACGTCGTCCGTCCGCGCATTCGTGTCGATCAGCCGGATCAGTGCGGCCTTGCCCCATCGTTTCACGACGAACTCCGCGATCGTGTAGCCCACGTCGTAGACCAGCCCGTTGTCGAACGCATTGAGCATCGAGAAGGCCGGCGGGTGGAGCGCCATCATGTACGGGAGCGTCCGGGGGTCCCTCCACGATCCGGCCTCGTACACGGCGACCGACTCCCACAGCCAGCGCGGATTGTTGTGGCTGCCCGGGTTTCGGAACAGGGAGACGCAATGCGCGAACTCGTGCGCCAGCAGGACACCGACGTCCTGCGCGATCGCCTGGCCGACGTCGCGTGGCGCCACGACATGGATGTCGCGGGGGCCCGTCGCGAGACCTCGCGCCCACGCCGGCAACGGCCCAACCAACGAGGCCACGGCCCGCTGGAGCGCGGCGTGGTCCGCGTGCATGTGGACGGTGACCGTGGGCGCCGCCGCGCCGCCGAGATCGGCGACAATGCGTCCTCGATCCCGCTCCAGTGCGTCGGCGAGCCGGGCGAGCGCAGCCGTGTCGGCCGCGTGCTGGACGAAGGTGAAATGCGCGGCACGAAACGTGTCCGGCTGGGCACCGTGCGTGAGCTGGGCGTCGGCCGCCCGGGGCCAGATCGCCGACCATGCCAGAAGCAGGCCGGCGACGCGCACCGATGGCGACTTCGACAACGCGCGAGCGTGGGCCATGAGATCAGGGTGTGACGGTGTCCGGCGCACCCGGTCGACCGCGGATGCCATGCCGGCGCCACGGGGCGGTCAGCGCTTCAACGTACGTCGCGCCGTCGCGTGCTCAAGCGCGAGAAGGCCCGCGTCAGCCACCACATCGCAGGTCTGTCACTCCCCTGACCTCGCCACGGTCCGCGCGCGCGCCGCGGGACCGATCGCTGCCGTGCGCGTCCGGGTCCCTACGGCATCGGCGTGAGGGCCGCGACGCCGTTGGCGAACGACGCCGCCGGTTCCGGCAGCGCGCCGTCGATGGTGCGACGCCGGCCATTCGCCACGATCGTCACCGTGCTGCCGCCGATATCCGCCGGCAGGAAGCGCGGATAGTGCGCCCTGAGCGCCCGGAAGTCCGTCGTCTGGGTGCGGGCAAACAGGAGCCGCACCATGACGGAGTCTGCGATCTGCTCTCGGAGGAGCGCGGGACACCCACTGGCCGGCGGGCAGTTGGGCAGCGACGTGTACGATGCCACCCGCGTGGCACTATCCACGCGCCACGCGGACCCGTACGCCGTGTTGCCGCCGTCCGACACCACCAACACGAAGGCGGGGGTCACGGCGTCGAACGTTTCTCCCTCGACGGCGGTCGGACCGGCGTCACAGGCCACCAGCACGGCCAGCGTCGCCGCGACGACCATCGCGGCCCTGCCCGTGGTGACGATCGGTCGATCGATGCGATGCGGCATGAGTGCGCTACGGGAAGTGGTTGCACTCACCGTACCCCACGTCGCGCGCTCCCGTCACGAAGACCGCGTGCGTCCGAGCGGCGTGAACGCCCGCGTGAACGCCGGCATCGCCTCGAGCAGTCCGGCCGGCGCGCCACCGGCCAGTTCACGAAAGTCCCGCACCAGGTGCGCCTGGTCGAAGTAGCCGCACTCGGCGGCCACCCGGCTCCAGGTGCCTGGCGCGTCGCGCCACGCGGCGAAGACGCGCTGCACGCGCCGGATGCGCGCGAGCAGCTTGGGCGTCACTCCCACCTGGTCGGCGAACAGCCGTTGCAGGTGACGCGGCGTCACGGCCGAGAGTTCGGCCAGCCGCGCCATCGGCTCCGCGCCGTGCGTGGCCACGATGCGATCCACCGCGCGGACCACGCGCGCGTCGGGGCCGGGGGCGCGCTCGATGGCCCGCTCGAGGGCCCGGACCAGTACGCTCACGCGCGCCTCGCCGCCACGCGCCGATGCCATCAACGCCGGCAGCCGGGGCCAGTCGGCGCCGAGCGCGAGCCAGCTGTCGGTGAGGCGCGAGACCGACGGCGCCAGCCAAGCGGCGCCGTACGGATGCAGGCGCGCCGCCACGAGGTCCATCGCCCCGGTGGGCCACACCGCGAACGGGCGCGTGATCTGTCCCACGAGCATCACCGACGGCTGGCGCCTCAGCCGACCGGTGCGATCTCGCGCCCGGATCGGGTCGCCCACCGAGACGATCAGCTCCGGACTGCCGTCAGGAATGGCCGGCTCGGCGGCGCCCTCCGACGGGCCGGCCGTGCGGAGCAGCCAGAAACAGCGGACCACGTGGCGCAGCGTCCGTGACGGTTCCCGTTCCTCGTAGTGCATCACCGGCCCGGTTCGTGTCGCATTCATCCAAGCGCGGCCGGCCGGTTGTCCGCACCTTTCGCGGACCCACTCACCCCGAGGACCGCCGTCGTGATCCGTCTCGCCCTTGCTGCAATCCTATCCGCCACGCTCGCCGCCGCCCACATGGCGCCCGTAGCCCGGCCGGTCGACCAGCTGGCCTGGATGGCCGGCTGTTGGGAACTCCGGGCTGGCGCCCGCGTCGTGCACGAGCAGTGGATGGCCCCCTTGGGCGGCACGATGATGGGGATGAGCCGCACCGTGGTGCGCGATACCACCCGCGAGTACGAGCACCTGCGCCTCGAGAGCGGGACCACGGGCGCGGTCACGTACGTGGCGTCGCCGAGCGGCCAGGCGGAGGCGCGATTCGCCGCCGACGCGGTGAGCGATACCCTGGTGGTATTCGCCAATCCCGCCCATGACTTTCCGCAACGAATCATGTACCGTCCAGTTGGCCGTGACTCGCTGGTCGCCCGCATCGAAGGCATGCGCAACGGGCAGCTGCGCGGCATCAACTTCCCCATGAGGCGCGTCGGATGCGGAATGCCCTGAGAATCCTGCCCGTGAGTGCCGCCACGGCCGTGCTCGTATTGCTGGCGGCCTGTCCCGCCGGCTCGGCCAACATGGCGCCGGACGACATGCCCGTGGGCGTGAACGTCGAGATGAAGATGGGCGAGACGCGGCGCGTGAGTGGCACCGAGGTGCGCGTCACCTTCGTGGACGTGCCGGAGTACTCGCTCTGCCCGCCCAAGGCGCAGTGCGTCTGGGCCGGGCGGGTGATCGCGCGGTTCCGGCTGCGCTCCGCGGCGGGTGACACGACGGCGGCGCTTGAATGGCCGGGCCAACAGGCGCCCGCCGTGTCGTTCGGGGGCGTCGAGCTGACGCTGCAGAAGGTCGACGCCGTGGGGACGGCGCCGGCGGGCACTCCGCCCGGGAATCGTCCGCCGTATCGGGCCACGGTCATGGTGCAGCGCCGGTAGCGACAGCCGGCGTGTGCCGGGACGGCCGGTCGACGAACCTGAACGGCCCTCGACGCGGGCGCCCCGATGCGCGACGTTGCACGCCGTCCGGTACCGCGAGCAATGGCGTGGAAGCGCGCAACCGGACGCCCACGCATTCTTCGTGGATGCGCTGGCGGCCCCGTCTCGGTCCTGCTGACCACTTGCTCGGGCGCGGCGCGCACTCCGCCCTTCGGAGAGAACCGATGTCATCGCTTTCCCCTGCTGTCCTCCTGGCACTTTGCCTCGCAGGGCACGCCTTGTCCGCTCAAGGGTCGCCACCGGCCCGGGCGCACCATGCGATCGTGTTTGACGACCGGACGCAACGGGTGCTCGTCTCTGGCGGGAGCACCACACCGGATGGAACGCGGTTTGTCCTTTTCGACGACTTATGGTCGTGGAATGGCGCCGAGTGGCGCCAACTGCCGGTCACCGGGCCCCGGCGATCGAGCCATCGCCTCGCCTACGACGCGCTCGACGCGCGCGTCCTGATGTTCGGCGGCTACGATGGTCAGCAATCGATCGGGGAATTGCGCGTGCTCTCCGACACGACCTGGTCCTTGTCGGCTCGTGACAGCGTGCCCGTTCGCGCCGAGCCGGGGGTGGCGTACGATACGAAGCGGAGGCGATTGGTCGTGTTCGGCGGATCGAGTGCACCCAGGCAGGTGCTCGGGGACACCTGGGAGTTCGATGGCACGCACTGGGCCCAGGTGGCGACGACGGGCCCCGGTCCCCTGCAGTCCATGGTCATGGTGTACGACGAAGCACGCGGGATGACGCTGCTGTTCGGCGGCATGGACGCCAAGCGCGAGATGAAGGCAGCGACCTGGGGCTGGGATGGCGTGAAGTGGCGCGAGTTGTCCACGACGGGGCCGTCGCCGCGCATCGCGAGCGGCGCGAGCTACGACGCCACTCGGAAGGAACTGGTCCTCTTTGGTGGCACCGGGCCGGATCGCGCCCCGAAGGGGGACACCTGGCTCTGGAACGGGCACGACTGGCGGCAGGCGAGCAGTGAGGGCCCGCCAGCACGTTCGATGGGGTACATGACCTTTGACCGATCACGGAAGGTGTCGGTGCTCTTTGGTGGGAGGTTCGCGACTCCACCGGATGCTGCCGACACGTGGGAATGGAACGGGACGACTTGGCGGCACATCCGGTGAGTGGCCACCGCGCGGCCGCTCGGTCACTCGTCTGACATGGCCACGGCCGCGGTCAGCCTATCGCTTCTGGCACCGCGGGCAGTAGTACGTGCTCCGCCCCGCCTGCGCGAGGCGCCGGATCTTCCCGCCACACCGATGGTGGCACGGCTCCCCCGCGCGGTCGTACACGAGGAACTCGTGGCTGTCGCCGCCGGCGTAGCGCCCTTCCTGTCGCATGCCGCGATCGAGGGCGGTGCGCACGCCGGCGAGCACGGCGCCGGCGCGCGCCGCCGAGAGCGATCCCGCCAGGGCGCGCGGACTCACCTGCGCGTGCCAGAGCCCCTCGCTCGCGTAGATGTTCCCCACGCCGGCCAGCAGGCGCTGGTCGAGTAGCGCCACCTTGATGGGCGAGCGCTTGCCCGCGAGCCGCTGGTGAAACGCCGCAGCGGTCAGCGCAGGATCATCGGCGTCGGGACCGAGCCCGTCGAGCACCTCGGAGAGGTCGCGCAGCAGCACCGCCGTGGCGAGCGCCCGCGAGTCGGTGAGCACGACCGTCGTGTCATCGTCGAGGAAGAGCGAGAGCCGCACGTGGCGCACCGGCTTGGCGCCCGCAGTCACCTGTTCCCAGTCGCCATTCATGCGGAAGTGCACGTGCAGCACGCGCCCATCGTCAAAGTGCACGAACTGGTGCTTGCCGCGCCGCGTCACCTCGCGCACCGCGCGCCCGGCCAGCGACCTGAGCCGCGCCGCGGTCAGCGTACGGCGAATCGCCTTGTGGTGCACTTCGGCGCGCACCACCGTGCGCCCCCCGATCCACTCGCGGAGGCGGCGCACGGCATGTTCGACTTCGGGAAGTTCGGGCATCGTGCGGCGAAAGCTCGCCCGCGCTCTCCCGCTACGGCAGGTCGCGGAGCGCGAGGCCGCCGTCGTCGGCGTTGGCCCAGTTGTGCGCGAGCGCGGCGCGCGCCTGCCCCGCAACCGCCGCGTCGCCGGCGGCCGTGGCCGCGCGCAAGAGCAGCGCCAGCGTGCGCGAGCGCCCCGGGCACCGCTTGAGCGCCGCCTCGGCTACCCGTTGCGCGTCGGCCGGACGCCTGGCCGCAAGCAACAGGGTGCCCAGCTGCTCCCCCACGAGCACGGGCGTGACCGGCGGGCCGAAGTCCACCGGCAACTGGTCGATGGTGGCCTGCGCTCGCTCGAGCGTGGCGATGGCGCGCGCCGTGTCGCCGCGCTGCGCCTGATCCGCCGCCTCCACCATCTGCGTCAGCACGTCGGCCATCGCCTTGTCCGCTCCGGTGGCCCGGGCCGCCCCGGCGATCGAGTCGCGCACGGCGCGCAACCGCGCGAGGCCGCGCGCAAGCGACGCGGCGTCGTTCCGCTCCGACGCGCCCCACGCGTAGAGCCACGGATTCACCACCGTCGGGGCCCACGTCATCAGCGGGGCGCGCAGCAACGCCGAGTCCGCCACCGTGGGCCAGCGCCGCGTCGCGACGGCCACGACGGCATGCAGGTACGGCTCCGTGTCGCCAAGGCCGCGCGGGCGAACGGGCACGCGCGCGCGGACCGAGTCGAGCAGCTGCTGCGCCTCGCGGTACCGCCCCTCCTGCACCTTGCCGTACACGAGCCATTCCACGTAGTGCCCCGACAGCCCCTTGCTCGCATCGAAGGCCACGGTGTTCTGGGTGTTGTTCTCCTTCCACATGCCGAGCGCGAGGAAGATGTGCGTCGTCATGTGCTGCGCGTGCGCGGCCCCGGGGGCGATGCGCGAGTAGGCGCGCGCCGCCGGGAGCCCGAGCACGGCGTGCTCCGGATCGTCGAAAGCGTGAATGACGAAGTGGGCGGCCCCCGGATGATCGGGCTGCCGCTGGAACAGGTCGAGCGCGATCGCGCCGGCGCGCATGTAGTCGCTCACTCGGCGCTCGCCCTGATTGAGACCGAGCCAGGCGAGGGCGAGGAACGCCTTCGCCTCGTCGTCGGCGGGATAGCGGGCCACGAGGCGTCGCATGGCCTCGAGGTAGAGCGTGTCTCGACGCGCCTTGCTCCCGTCGCCGTAGAGCACCTCCACGGTGTTGAGCCACTCCTGCTCTCGCACGGTGCCAGCCTTCAGGCGGCGCCCTTCACGCGTGGGCGCCAGCCGGGCGAGCACGGCGCGCGCCGAGTCGGGCTGGTTCTGGTTCCAGACCGGATGATTGAAGGTCTGTGCCTCGCCCCAGTACGCGAGCGCGAAGGTGGGGGCGAGGCGCTGGGCGTCACGGAAGGCCGCCTGCGCCGACTCGTACTCGAACGAGTGCAGGTAGAGCACGCCTTGCACGAAGCGCTCGTGCGCCGCCTTCGGGGCCGACGCGGGAAAGCTCACCGTGCCAAGTCGCGCACGCGTGGCGGGCTCTCGCGGACCATCGTGCGCATGGCCGCCTTCGGCCTGCGCGCGCGCCGCCGCAGGGAGGGCGACCAGCAGGGCCACGTGAAGCCACCTCGAGGGACGACGCATCAGAGCCTCTTCATGAAGGAACTGTCAGTTCGCGCGAGGGGGGAAGTTCGCGTCCCGCAACGGTATGCGCGTGCGCTGGCGTCGTCCATGCGGCGCTCATACGTTCAGGTTATCCACAATGTGGATTCGTGAGTGCGCACAAATACAGATGTTTCTGGCCACTATCTATCTTGCTGTCATTGTGACGTTTGGCACTTGCGCATCATGCTGATTCTCGTATCTTCTGCACGTTCTCCACACCGACGGTGACCGCATGGCTTTTCTGGCCCATCGCAGCTTGAAGCACGAATACGAGCTGTACGTCGAGAACGAGATCGAGCGCTACAAGGACTCGATCCCGCGCCGATCGCTGCTCGCCATCGGCGACGAAGCGATCGCGTCACTCGAAGCGGCGCCGCAGTTCGCGCTCACCGAACTGCTCCTCGTCGAAGAAGTGGACCGGCTCATTCGTCGCCGCATCCGCTTGCCCGAGTATGCCGCGTGGAAGCGCCAGCGACTCCGCGCCCAGGCCAAGTACCGCACGCCGGCCCATTGGGGACTCGCCCCCGACGCGCCGCTGGTGCGCGCCCTCCCGCACTACGACGACGCCCGTATCATCGTGGCCGGCCTGACCGACGAAAGCTCGGCGCTCTTCTTCGCCGCCAACGGCTGCCTCGTCACCGCCCTCGAGGCCGATGAAGACGTGGTCGAACGCGTCATGGCCGCCGCTCACGCCGCCGGACTGGCCGAGCGCGTCCAGGGGATCGTGACCGGGCTCGGCGACTGGAACCCGGACTCGCCGATCACCGGCGTGGTCTTCACCGCGCAGGCACTCTCCGCGCTTGGGCCGGCCGATCGCGCGCGCGTGCTCGACCTCCTCCGGACCGCCACGCGCGACGGCGGCGTGCACCTCGTGCAGGCGATCGCTGCGGGCAGTTTGGGGATGACGCTCGACGAACTGCACGCCAGCTACCACGGGTGGGAGATCTCGGTGGACCGCTCGAGCGGCGCCAGCGCCTTCATGGCCCGCAAGAGCGCATAGCGACACCCGGGACTTCCCATGGGAGTCGTGGAGCACCTGCGCAAGCTGTTCGCGCACGCCGCCCTGGCCGACGCCGACATCGAGCGCGCCGTGGTCGCCGCCGGGGCCCCCGCCGACGCCTGGCGGGAGTACGAACACCTCCTCGGCGCCGGCGAGATCTGGCTCTCCCGCATCGAGGGGCGCGCCTCGCGACTGGCCGTGTGGCCCACGCTCGACCGCGAGGGCGCCCGTGTCGCCCGCGAACAGTTGGCGGCGGGGTATCGCCATCACCTCGCGACGCGCGCCGAGCACGATCTCTCCCGCGCGGTCGCCTACACGAACAGCGCCGGACAGACGTTCGCCACGCCGGAGGACGACATCCTCTTCCACGTGGCGCTGCACGCGCACTATCATCGCGGCAAGGTGAACCAGTCGCTGCGCACCGCAGGGCACGCACCCGCGCCCGCCGACTACATCGGCTTCGTGCGCGGCGTTCCCGCCGCCACCCAGGGCGACGCGACCAGGGGCTGAACCCGGCGCCGCGCCCTGCTGGCGCCCTCTGCCGTGCGGCGCAACATTCAGCACATGTCGCTCGCATGTCTCCGCCGGACGATCGCCGTCCTGCTCGCCGGTGCGCCCGGTGCCCTTGGCGCGCAGCAGATCCGCGGCACCGTGCTGCTGGCCGACAGCGCCTCGCCGGCTCCCTCGGTGCTCATTCACGTGCTCGACAGCACCGGCGCGCTGTTCATGCGAACGCTCACCACCTCGGTCGGCACTTTCGCCGTCCCCGTCGGCACGCCCGGTCGCTACTCCGTGCGCGTGCTCCGCATCGGCTTCCTGCCGGTGGAGGTGCCGCCAGTGCAGGTGAGCGCCGCGCAGACGGCGCATGTGTACATCGCCCTCCGGTCCCTGCCCGTCTCGCTCCCCGGCGTGGGAGTGCGCGCCGAGCGGGGTGAATGCCGCGGCCCGCTCGACTCGGCGCAGGCCGTGTTCCGCGTCTGGGACGAGGCGGGCAAGGCGCTCGCCTCGGCCGAGCTCGCCGCGCAGGCTGGTGCGCTCACGCTCGAGTGGACGAGTTGGCGCCGGACGATCATGCGCGCCGACTCCACCGTGCGCGAGGACGTGGTGGCCCGGCACCGGGGACGAACGCCGCGGCCGTTCCGGAGCGCGAGCGCCGAGGACCTCGCGAAGAACGGGTATCGGCGCGAGTTGAACGGCGAGGACATCTACCTGGCCCCGGACGCGCAGGTGCTGCTCTCGCCCACCTTCCTGGGCGGGCACTGCTTCAGCGTGCATGCGCCGTCGGCGGCGCACCCCGACTGGGTGGGGGCGGAGTTCCGGCCCATGCGCGACCGCGCCGCGCTGGTGGACATTGCCGGCACGGCGTGGATCGACCGGGCCTCGGCCGAACTGCGGCTGCTCGAGTTCCGCTACACGGGGCTGCCGCGCGAGCTCGATGACGCCGGCGCCGCGGGGCGCCTGGAGTACGTGCGGCTCTCGTCCGGGGAGTTCGTGATCGCGCGATGGCAGGTGAAGCTGCCGGGGATTGCGGTGGAGAACCGCGAGATCACGAGCTTCGACGGCGCGCCACGAACGCAGCGCTCGATCACGGTGACGCGCATGGCGACCACCGGCGGCGAGCTGGAGCGCGCGCGGAGCGAGGGCGCGGAGCGCTACGCCGCGAGCGATCGCACGACCGGCTTTCGTGTGGCCGGGGAGACCGCCGATCTCGACGTGAGCCAGGCGACGCTCGCGTTCGGCGGGGAGGGCGGCCCGGTGGTGCTCGCCGACAGCGTGGGAGTCGCGCGGGTGGTGGGGCTGCGCGCGGGGACGCATCTGGTGGGGATCACCACGGCGCCGATGCGCGAGCTGGTGGCGAAGCCGATCGTGCGGCGGGTGACCGTTGGCGCGGCCGGCGTAGCCGCCACCCCCACCGTGCTCGCGGTGAGCCACGACGACATCGTGGCGGCGGCGTGCGGCGAGCGTGAGCGCCGCGGCGGCGATGCGCTGGTGTTCGGTGCGCTGCGCAACCAGTACGGCGACCCGATGGTGGGCGACTCGATCGAGGTCCGGTGGGACAAGGGGCTCCGCGCCGAGCTCACGCAGCCGAACGAAGCCGGCAACTGGAACGGCGTGAAGGTGGTGACGGACGAGCTTGGGCGGTGGAAGGCGTGTGGCGTGACCCGGCCGTCGACCGTGATGATCCTGCAGCGGCGCGCCCAGTCGGTGATCGAGTTGGGTCGGGTGATGGTGACCACGAACGCGCGCGTGGTGCGGCTCCCACTGTCGGTGAAGTACTAGCGCCTTCGACGCGTGTATCGGCGACACGACGCCGGCCCGCAGCGTGTGTCCCGCCGACACGAAATGACACAGATCCACGTCCAACGCATGCGTCAAGTCGTTGTGTGACAGGCGCTTGGAGTGCGTCGTCTTCGTGGCACGCCCCCTGCTCTAATGGAGGGTGCGCGGCATTCCGCTGCGCCTGACTACGCGAGGCTCTTCTATATGATGACCGACCCCCAGGCCCGCCCCGAAGAGGAGCCCATCGGCATCGTCATTTCCCGTGGCGCGCGCAATGCGCAGCAGCCGCGCTTTTCCGCGTACGTCTGGGGCCCGGCCCCAACGGAGCCGACGGATGCGCTCACGACCAGGGCCGCCTGAGGCGACCTGATCGTTGACGGACCAGGGCGCGGACCGATTCCCGCGACTCGAGGTCCGTAACGCACGAAGGGGCCGGCGATATTCGCCGGCCCCTTTGCGTTACGAGCTACTTCTTCTTCTTCGCGGCCTTCTTCTTGGTCGCCTTCTTCTTCGTTGCCTTCTTCTTGGCAGCCATTGTCTTATCTCCAGATCTGGAGTGAATCGCCCAGCCAATCCCCCGGTGGATCAGTGAGCGGGACAGTCGAACTCCGTCGAGTTCAACTCCGTCGTACGCGCCGGACTTCAGCGCCTTGGTTCACCAACCTGCGCGTGCACGTTCAGCAGCTGACGCAGGTCGCGACGGCGCCCGCATCAGTGCTTTGACGATTCGTTGTGTTGGGCGTCACGCCGCCGAAACAGTTCGGCGTGATCCTCACGTGAGCGACGACGAGCGAGGCCGTGCGCGGCGCACATGCCGCGGGGCGTTCAGCAACCAGGTTGCCAGCTCGAGTCGTTGATATCACGCAGTATTTGGTCGTGGGATCGATGATGTTGCAATCGTATCCATGCGCGAATATAGGAAGACTCATTTTTTCGCGCAATGGTCAATTTTCATTTCGACGATATTTCTCGCAACGTCGTCAAACACGCGCATCGACCTGCATCAGTCCGCATCGGTCCATCGAACGCGCATCACCATCATCGGAGTCATCGCATGGAGCTCGGCATCAGTGGTCGCATCGCCCTCGTCACGGGCGCATCGAAGGGATTGGGACGCGCGATTGCGCATGCGCTCTCGCGTGAGGGCGCCACGGTGATCATCTCGGCGCGCACCGCCGCCACCCTCGAGCAGACCGCGCGCGACATCCACGCGGCCACGGGGGGAACGGTGATTCCCATAGCGGCGGACGTCTCGGCGGCCGGCGCCGCCCAGGCGCTGGTCGAGGCCACGCGCGCCGCGGCCGGCATGCCCGACATCGTCGTCTGCAACGCGGGCGGCCCACCGTCGACCACCTTCAACTCCACCACCGACGCGCAGTACCTGGCGGCCATCGAGCAGAACCTCATGGGCTCCGTACGCCTCGCCCACGCCACGGTGCCGGCCATGCAGGCCAGGCGCTGGGGGCGGATCATCTTCCTCACCTCGATGGCGGCCAAGATGCCGCTGCCGGGACTGCTGCTCTCGAACACGGCGCGCGCCGGACTGCTCGGCTTCGCCAAGACGCTGGCGAACGAGGTGGCGAAGGACGGCGTGCTGGTGAACACCGTGCTCCCCGGCCACTTCGACACCGACCGCGCACGCGAACTGGCGCAGATGCGCGCCGACCGCACCGGCGTGCCGGTGGAGCAGTTGCTCGCCGAGCGTCAGGCGGGAATTCCGGTGGGACGCTCCGGGAAGCCGGAGGAGATGGCCGACGTGGTGGCGTTCCTCGCGAGTGATCGCGCGAGCTTCCTCACGGGGTTGGCGCTGCAGGTCGATGGCGGGCAGGTGTCGAGCCTGTTGTAGCGGCCCGCGCGGACGCGGCCATCCGTGCGCGTC
>JANLSF010000918.1:0-1880 GCA_031362285.1 Gemmatimonadota bacterium
CCCCGGTGGAGCGCGTCTTCCTCGCGGCATCGGCCGCCACGCCGGCGGCGGTGGGGCGGAAGGCGACCTTCAAGCTGCAATAACGTCCTGCAATAGCGTCGCGCGCGGGCCGGCGGGCATCGGGCGTCTCGGCTGGGAGCCGGGGCGCCCGATGTGCGTTTGGCGTCGTCGTGCGCGAAATGCTTGCAACAAACGAACGTTCGTTATATTATGGCGCATGAACAAAGGCGCCGACACCCGCGATCGCATCCTCCGCGAGGCCGAGATCCTCGCCGGCACCGTCGGCCTCGACGGACTCACCATCGGCGTCCTCGCCACGGCGCTCGACCTCTCCAAGAGCGGCCTCTTCGCGCACTTCGGCTCGCGTGAGGGCCTCCAGCTCGCGGTGCTCCAGCGCGCCGCCGACCGGTTCGACCGCGACGTGCTCTTCCCCGCCCTCCGGGCCAAGTCGGGGGAACCGCGCCTCCGCGCCCTCGTCGACCACTGGCTCGCCTGGGAACGCACCCGCGGCGCGCACGGCGGCGATCTCCTCGCCGCGGCCGCCTTCGAGATGGACGACCGCCCCGGCGTGGTGCGCGACTACCTGGTGCGCGTGCAGCAGCGCTGGCTGGGCACGCTCGCCACCGCCTGCGTCATTGCGGCCGAGGCGGCGCACTTCCGCGCCGACGTGGAGCCCGGCAGCTGGGTGCGCGAGGCCCATGGCATCGTGCTGGCCCACCGCGTGGCCCGCCGCCTGCTCGGCGACGCCAAGGCCGACGAGCGCGCCGCCACCGCCGTCGAGGCCCTCTTTGCACGCGCGCGCACGAGCCTCAAGCCGCGGAAGCGCCGCGCGGCCTGAGGCGCGTGCGGGGCGCTACGCCGTCGGCACGATCAGCACCTTGCCGTCGCGCTCGCCGCTCGCCGCCAACTTCACGGCGGCCTTGATCTCGCGCACGTCGAAGGTGGCCTGCACGCGCGCCGAGAGCTTGCCCGCCGCGATCAGTTGCGCCACCTCGCCGAAGACCGCCATCTGGTCCTGCGGCGTGGACTTCGAGAACCAGCGCGCCAGCCAGAAGCCGCGAACCGTCACGTCGCGGAACACCACGTCGGCCGGCGACACGTGGCACGCCTCGCCGCTCATCATGCCGTAGTTCACGAGCGTGCCCCCCTCGGCCAGGCAACTCGCGATCCGGTTCGTGGCCTCGCCGCCCACGGCATCGATGCCGAGCTTGATGGACGCCTTTCCCGTCGCCGCCGCCACCCGCTTCGCCAGGTCCGGGCCGTCCACCAGCACCACGTCGCCACCCTCGGCCAGCACGCCGGCCACCGCCGCCTCGCGACGCACCACGCTCACCGTGCGATAGCCCTTGAGCCGGCCGATCTGGTTCAGGTAGCCGCCGACGGCGGAGTTGCCCGCGTTCTGGATCACCCAGTCACCGCTCGTGAGCGGAACGAAGTCGCGGAGCATGAGCAGCGCGGTGGGCGGATTGATCGTCATCATGGACAATTGCTGCGGGTCGCCTGCCGGGAGCGGGACCAGCTTGCCCGCGGCTGCCACGATGTGCGTGGACCACGTGCCGACGCCCACCGGCAACAACACCGTCGTGCCGACGGCGGGCCCCTTTGTCCCGGGCGCCAATTCGACGACGCGTCCCACCCCCTCGTTTCCCCCGAGGGCGGGCAACGGCGGCAGCATGCCGTACTGCCCGGTCAGGGTGAGCACGTCCGACGGGTTGATCGGCGCGGCCAGCACCTGCACCAGCGCCTGCCCCTCGGTGAGGGGCGGAAGGGTGAACGCGACGGCATCGATCGAGTCGAACGGCACGGAACTGCGGCTGGTGTACTGGGCGCGAAGCATGGGGGCGGGGGCGGATGTGATCGTGCGCCGCGCGTCGGGCGGC
>JANLSF010000042.1:0-2275 GCA_031362285.1 Gemmatimonadota bacterium
GGTGCGGGCGCGATCTCGCCGACGGGTCCGAGGCGGTGCTGGCGCTCTACGACCGGTGGCACGCGGACGCGCGCGCGATCTTCGCGTCGCTCACGCCGGAACGCCTCGCCGGGAAATCCACCACGCCGGGCGGCACGAGCATCACCACCTGGAAGTGGCTGCGCGCCATGTTCGAGCACGAGGCCCACCACCGCGGACAGCTCTACCTCATGCTGGCGTTGCGCGACGTGGCCACGCCGCCCATCTACGGGATCACGTCGGAGGAGGTGGCGGCGCGCGGCGTGGCAGCGCCACCTGCCAGCGAGCGGTGACGGCCGCCGCATCACACTCCCCTTGCTCGGCCTTTGCCGATACCGCATGGTTCGCCCGTTGACACCCCTGCTTGGAGACCGCATGCGTTGCTCCTCCCCCCGCGCGTTGCTTGCCCTGTTGCTGCTCGCTGCCCCGGCGACGGTGACCGCCCAGGCGCCCGGCTGCACGCCCACCCCGCCGGGCGCCCAGCACCCCGGCGCCGCCTACAGCTTCAACCGGGTGCGCGCCGACGTGATTCACGCCGTCCCCACCGGCACCATGGCCGTGGGCGCCAACGCGTCCATCATCGTCAACGCCCACGACCTGCTCATCGTGGATGCGGGCCTCTCGCCCGCGTCGCTGTGCACCCTGCTCGACGAGCTCAAGGCCATCACGCCCAAGCCCGTGCGCACGGTCATCGTCACGCACTTCCACTTCGACCACGCCCACGGCAGCCAGGTCCTCGGCCCCGAGGTGGAGATCATCGGGTCCACCTTCACGCGCGACCAGGTGGCCGCCGGTGCCTCGGTGCGCGGGCGCGGCTACGAGGCGTTCATCAAGACGCTCCCCGCACAGGTCGCCGCGGCCAGGAAGCAGCGCGACACCACCACCGACGCAGGCCGGAGGGACGCCGTGACCGCGCGCATCGCCCTGCTCGAGGCCGAGATCGCCGCCGATGCCGCCGTGATCCCCACGCCGCCCACGCTCACCCTCGACGACCACATCACGCTGTATCGCGGTGGGCGCGAGATCCAGATCCGCTACATCGGCCGCGCGCACACGGGTGGCGACGTGGTGGTCTTCCTCCCGAAGGAGCGGGTCGTGGCCACGGGTGACATGCTCACCTTCGGCGTGCCGTTCATGGGGGACGCCTTCGTGAACGAGTGGCCCGCCACCCTCGAGGCGCTCAAGGGACTGGCCTTCGACACGGTGCTGCCGGGCCACGGTCCCGCCTTCAACGAGCGCGCGCGCATCGACTGGCTGCAGGCCTACTTCCGCGAGCTGTGGCCCAAGGTGGTCGCGCTGCACGGGGCCAAGGTCAGCGCCGCCGACGCCGCGAAGCAGGTGGACATGCGCGCACACACGGCACACTACCCGGGCATCACGGCGACCGGCGTGGACGTGAACGCGGTCGCGCGGATCTACGAGCTGCTCGACGCGAAACGGTGATCGCGCGCATGGTCACCGTCGTCCCCACGCTGCAGCGCATGGCCGACATCTACCGCCTCCCGCGCGAGGGCGGCGCGAAGTCGCCGCGCTTCATGGCGTACCACAAGGTCGTGGGTACCATCTGGGGCTTGCCGCCGTACAACCCGATGGCCGGGCCCCACGCGCTCGAGGCGGTGGAGGGGCTGCTGGCCCTCGGCGCCGAGGCCCTCACCGCCGAGGCGGCCGGCGAGGCGGTACAGCGGCTGGGCTACGCCGGCGAGGTGACGCTCGCGGTGGTGCTCGCCGCGCCCGGCGTCTGGACCGACCGGGTGGCCAACGAGGTGCGGCATCGCACCATCGACGAGCGCCGATCCGGTCACGGAACCGTGTTGCAGTGGACCCGCGAGCTGCCGACGCGCCAGGGGGTGCGGCGCGAGGCCATGGCCGAGGTCGCGCGCGTGGCCTGGACCGCCATCCACGGGCCCGCGCGGACGGTGCGCGCCGTGCTCGCGCGCGAGGGGCTCGCGTATGCGATGGACGACGCGCCGTTTGCCGAGCTGTCCGACCGGGAGCGCACGGCGCTCGTGGACGCCCTGCAGATCATCGGCGACAGCGCCGCCCCGTCCGAGATCGTGGCCATCGCGCACGGCGACGACGCCGCCCTCGCCCTCGGCTACTCGCCCCTGGGCCTCGCCGTGCTGGCCGGGGTGCGCTGGGCCGGCGCGCGCGCGCGTGCCGCCATGGCGCAGCACGGCGCCCCGCACGTGCTCGCCACCTGGGCCACCGCGTGAACGGCGCTCCCTGCCTGATCGGGCTGCCGTACGACGCCAGCTCG